>JAYUEJ010000255.1:0-18534 GCA_043739265.1 Rhodopila sp.
CCATGATGTTCGCCCAAAACGAATACTGGTTTTACATTCAACGTTTCCTGCTCGGTTCGTTCGAGGCCGGCTTCTTCCCCGGCGTCCTGCTGTATCTAAGCTTCTGGTTCCCCAACCACCGCCGCGGACGTGCCACCAGCCTGTTCCTGGTCGGCATTCCGCTGTCCGGCATAGTCGGGGGCGCAATATCGGGCGCCATCATGGAAGGCATGAACGGCGTGCTGGGCATCCAGGGCTGGCGCTGGCTGTTCCTGATCGACGGCCTGCCCGCGATCCTGCTCGGTTTTGCCGCATGGTTCGTGCTGACCGACAAACCAGCCAACGCGCACTTCCTGACCGACGCGGAAAAACAGGTGGTGGTAGAGGACATGGAAGCCGACCGCCGCGCCCGTACCACGGCAGCATCGACCACCGTTGCGGAAACGCTACGTAATCCGAAGGTCTGGCTGATGGTGGCGGTTTATTTTACCATGGCGTTTCTTAACACCAACCAGATCTGGTTCCCCACATTGTTACGCGGCGTCGGCGCCAAATCGGTGACCGAGGCAGGAAACATCCTTGTCGGCGTCTGGATTTTCGCCGCCGTGTTCGTTTTGCTGGTCTGCCGCAACTCCGATCGCGTCGGGGAACGGAAATGGCACATGCTGGTAACCGGGATGATCGCGACTGTGGCCTATCTGGCGTTGCCCCTGGCAGCCGGCAATCTGTGGGCCAGCGCCGTTTTGGTCGCGATCGCCGCGGCGGCCGGATACGCGGTATTCATGGTGTTCTGGACCATTCCGCCTGTCTTCCTGGAAGCCCGCGGGGCGGCCATGGGTATCGGCATGATCAGCGCTTTAGGACAGTTTGGCGGATTGTCCGGCCCGGCCGTCGTCGGCTGGGCGTTCCACGAAACCGGCAATATCTATATCGGCTTCAGCATCGCCGCCGTAACGATCTTCTTCGGCACGCTGTTGGCGGTGTTCGGCATCCCGCACACACGCCTGCGCAGGCCGGCGGGGTAGCCACCCAGTGCTGGCGGCGCCATAATCGGCCATCCGAAAACGCGAAGGAAATGCCTGGATGGATTTGCCGTCGATCGTGCCGCCGCCGCATGGGTCAGCCTGGCCTGAAGCCCCAGCCGATCTCGCCGGCATGCACTGGATGTGGCTGGAGGAAGCCGCGCATTTCGCAACGGAAAACGAAACCCAGTGGCCGTACGACCTCCGCCTGCACCTGGAAAGCGGCTTCTTCGAACCGCCCCCTTTCAATGAAATCCTGGGCCCGATCCGCCCGCGTGGCCCGGCCAACGGCCTCGTGCTGCGGCGCGGCCACAAGATCGCATCCTGGGGAGAAACCGATCAGCTCGATTTCACCTTCTCCGCCGCCAAAAGCTACCTGAGCCTGCTCACCGGCATCGCCGTGATGGACCGGCTGATCGCCGATTTGGATGACCCGGTCGGCCACACCGTCGATGACGGCGGTTTCGAAACAACCCAAAATCGAGCCGTGACCTGGCGGCATCTGTTACAGAACACGTCCGAATGGGAGGGCAACCTGTTCGGCAAATCCGACCTGATCGACCGAAACAGGAACCTCGGGCTGGAAGGCAAAGGCCGCAAAGGCGATCCGCGCCCCCTGAAATCCCCCGGCGAGCACTGGGAATATAACGACGTCCGCGTCAACCGCCTCAGCCTGGCGCTGCTCCGCCGCTTCCGCCGGCCACTTCCAGAGGTGTTCGCCGAACGCATCATGCAACCGATCGGTGCGTCATCCGATTGGTCCTGGCACGGCTACCGGACGTCGTCGGTCGAGATCGATGGCCGCATGATCGAAAGCGTCTCCGGCGGCACCCATTGGGGCGGCGGCATGCTGATCCATGCGGAGGATCAGGCCCGCATCGGCCTGCTGATGCTGCGCCGGGGCGAATGGAACGGCCGCCGCATCCTGCCCGAAAGCTGGATCGCGGAATCGTTGCGCCCCTGCGCGTTGAACCCATCGTACGGCCTGCTGTGGTGGCTGAACACCAACCAAGCCCGTTACATCAGCGCACCGGAAGACAGTTACTTCGCCTCCGGCGCCGGCGGCAACCTGACCTGGATCGCGCCGAAACAGGAACTGGTCGCGGTACTGCGCTGGACCGATCCAACCGCGATCGACACATTTACCCGTTTCATCATGCAGGCAGTGGAAGAATGACGATTTTCGAAACCGTGACCGTCGAATACCCGCAAGACCACACCGTCCTGGTGACGTTGAACCGGCCCGAAATCGCCAATGCGATGAACACCCAAATGGGTTTGGACCTCCTGACGGTGTTCGACGGGTTTTGTGCCGCACCGAACAAACAGCGCTGTATCGTACTGACAGGCGCCGGAACCAGGGCTTTTTGTGCCGGTGGCGATCTGAAACAGCGCAACGGCATGACCGACCAGATGTGGCAGGACCAGCACCTGATTTTTGAGCGGATGATCCGCGCGATGATCATGTGTCCAGTGCCGATTATCGCGGCGGTAAATGGCGCGGCCTACGCCGGCGGGATGGAGATTTCCCTATGCGCCGACTTCATCTATGCCGCCGAACAGGCTCGGTTTGCCCTGACCGAAGTGACACTCGGGATCATGCCGGGTGCGGGCGGCACACAGAATTTGCCGCGTGCCGTGGGTGCGCGCCGGGCAAAGGAAATTCTCCTGACAGGCAAACCCTTCAGCGCGCAGCAGGCGTTCGATTGGGGTATGGTCAACCGAATCTGCAAGGCGGAAACCCTGGTAGCCGAGGCCCTGGAAACCGCCGCGGTCATCGCCGGAAACGCACCGATCTCCACCCGCCAGATCAAGCAATCGGTCAACATGGGCCTGAATACCGACTTACCGACCGGCATGATGTTCGAGATCGAGGCTTACAATCGGATGGTTCCGACCGATGACCGCCGCGAGGGCATATTGGCGTTCAACGAAAAACGGAAGCCGGTTTACCAGGGACGATGAAATCGTGTCATTGCGAGCACAGTCAGGCAATCCCCGTCCTGCCCGGCCCGCGCGCAATGACAGTACCCAATGAAACGTTACGCAGGAGGAAACCATGAACGCGATCAGCAACACCACGGGCCACGGCCTTACTCGCGCATTGGCCGAGCAGGCTCGGAAGTTACGGTTGGAGGATATTCCGAAAACGGTTCGTTCATGGGCGCGCCAGTGTATCCTTGACTATATCGGCTGTGGACTCGCCGGGACGTCCGATGAACTGGTTGCTATACTGCTGGCGGAAATGCAGGAGCATGGGGGGAAAGAGGTCGCCTCCGTGCTGGGTCATGCGGGGCGGCTGCCGGTCGGTTCAGCGGCGATCGTCAACGGCGCGGCGGCGCATGCGTTGGACTTCGACGACGTGAATTTGGCGATGCCCGGGCATCCCTCGGTGGCGATCCTGCCGGCGTTGTTGGCGTTGGCCGAGGAACGCGGGACCTCGGGCGCCGATGTGCTGACGGCATTCGTTGCGGGCTACGAACTACAATGCCGGATCGGACGCACCATCTCGCCCGGTCATTACGATGGACTGGGCTTCCATGCGACCGCAACGGTGGGCAGTTTCGGGGCGGCGGCGGCCTGCGCGCACCTGTTGGGCCTGGACGCGGATCGGTTTGCGGCTGCTTTGGGCATCGCCGGTACCCAGGCGGCCGGGTTGAAGTCGATGTTCGGCACAATGTGCAAGCCGCTGCACGCCGGCAAGGCCGCCTATCATGGGGTGATGGCGGCGAAGCTGGCCGCCAGGGGTTTTACCAGCCGCACCGATGTCATCGAGTGCGCGCAAGGATTTGCCGCAACTCACAGCCCGGATTTCAATCCGGAGCGGGCGTTCGATACGCCCCCGGACGGATGGTGGATCACCAACAATTTGTTCAAATACCATGCGTCTTGTTACATGACTCATGCCGCGATCGAGTCCGCGCGGAAATTACGCGAACAGCATGGTTTTTCACCCGATCAGGTAGAACGTATCGACGTGCGCGTTGAAGAATCCTGCGATCGGATTTGCAATATTCCTGCGCCCGCAACCGGGTTGGAGGCAAAGTTCTCGTTGCGGTTGACGACCGCAATGGGCCTGGCGGGTGTAGATACCAGCCGACTGTCAACATATTCGCGGGAAGTCGCGGCAGACCCGGTGCTGATCGGATTGCGGGACAAGGTTTCCCTCGAATTCCGAACCGGCATTCGAAATACATTTGCCGAAATCGAAGTGTCGTTGCTGAATGGTTCAAAATTCACCGCTCAACACGACGCCGGGATTCCGGCGACCGATGTACCGCATCAGGCTACGCGGCTGGAAGCGAAGTTCGCCGCGCTGGTCGATCCGGTGCTGGGGACGGAAAAGACCGCACGGCTGATCGCCGATATCGGACGCCTGGACTCCCTGGCCGATATCCGCGGGATTTTGGCACTGTGCGCCGGCAGTTAGCATGACGTCAGGGTGGACAAGGAGAGTATAAAAATGCGCCTGAAAGACAAAGTCGCCATCGTTACCGGTGGCGCGCACGGCATGGGTGAGGCAGAGGCCCGCCTGTTCGCCAGGGAAGGTGCCGCGGTCATCATCGCCGACATGCTCGTTACGCAGGGTGAGGCGATCGCTGCCGATATCAGCGCCAGTCAGGGCCGAGCGCGGTTCATTCGAACGGATGTGACGTCTGAAACGGATTGGCAGAAGCTGATCGCCGAAACGATCGCCACCTATGGACGGCTGGACATCCTGGTGAACAACGCTGGCATCAGCGGTAGCTCGGTTGGCGATGTGGACGGGTTGGACGGATGGCACAAACTGCTGTCCGTCAACGCCGCCAGTGTGTTCCTGGGCACCAAACTGGCCGCCGCGGCGATGATGCCGAACGGGCGGGGGTCGATCGTCAATATCTCCTCCATCATGGGGTTTGTCGGCAGCGCCGACAGCCATCCGGGCTATGCGGCGTCGAAAGGTGCCGTGCGGCTCTACACGAAAGCGGCGGCGGCGAAATACGGGCCGGCCGGCATCCGGGTGAACTCGGTGCATCCGGGCTATATGCCGCCGATGCTGAACGCAACGAATGCAGCCGGACGGGCCGCGAAGATTGAGGCTACGCCACTGCGCCGGCTGGGCGAACCGATCGAGGTCGCTTACGGCGTGCTGTTCCTGGCATCCGACGAAGCGTCGTTTGTGACGGGAACGGAATTGGTCATCGACGGCGGTTATATCGCTCAGTAACGAGGAGGTCTAAAATGGTTCCTGTCGCCCAAATCCCCGGCGTGTATCACCGCAAGATCGGCGATATCGTGGTCACTGCATTGTCTGACGGCTATCTGGATGGTACGGTGGAGGTGATGCAGAACATCGCCCCCGCCGATGCGACGAAGATGCTGACGGACAAATTCCGTCCTGGCCGGCGAACGTCCGTCAATTGCTATCTGGTGTATTCCGCCGGTCGGCTGGCGTTGGTGGAGACGGGATCGGGCGATTATCTGGCACCCACAGCGGGCAAGTTGCAGCAGAACCTGAAGGCGGCGGGGGTCAATCCGGCCGATATCGACACCGTTATCCTGACGCACATGCATCCGGATCATTCCGCTGGGCTTACCAATCCATTGACTGGCGAGAAATTCTTCCCGAACGCCGAACTGGTAGTGCATCAGAACGAGCCGAAACACTGGCAGGACGATGCCGCCATGAACCGAGCGGACGAACGCGCCCGGACGATGTATTTCCAGTGCGCTCGGGAACAGATGGCACCATACCATAACCAAATGCGGACATTCTCTGGTGCCGTCGAGGTCTTTCCGGGCGTTCGTTCGGTGCCGCTGCATGGGCATACGCCGGGTCATTCCGGATACATGATCGCCTCCGGTGACAAGTCGTTGCTGATCTGGGGTGACATCATCCACGTCCCCGAAGTCCAGGTCGCTCGGCCGGACGTTACCATGGTGTTCGATACCGATCCGCACGCCGCCGCCGCGACCCGCAAGCGCACGTTCGACATGGTGGCGACCGACCGGCAGTTGGTCGCCGGAATGCACATTCATTTCCCCGGTTTCGCCCATGTGGTGAAGCAAGGCGACGGCTACCTGATGCTGCCGGAGCCGTGGGACCAGGGCTTTAGCGTGTGACATTCGGACTGCTGCTTGCCTCGGCCTTGTCCGGCGCCGCCTACACGTTGGCGCCGGGCCCCGCGTTCCTGGCACTGCTGGGGATCGGTGCCAGCCGAGGCAGGCGGGCCGGGACGCTGTTCCTGTGCGGACATTTCGTCGGCGACATCCTGTGGGCGTCGCTGTCGCTGGCCGCCATCATCGGCGCGCGGACCATCGGCACGGGGTTCTTCGACGGTCTCGGTTTGGTCTGCGGGATTTACCTCTGCTGGTTGGGCGTCCGATCCGCCACCGCAACAACAGGAGCGGACGGGGCAGTAACGACGGAACCCGCCAGGCCGCTGTTGCGTGGATTGGCGTTCGGGGTGTCGAACCCAAAAGCCTACCCCGTGGCGGTGGCGATGTTCACAGCCTTACTATCCCATTACGAAAACGCGTTGGACTGGAGCGCATTCATCCCGCTGCTGGCCGCGGCATGCACCGGATTCGTTGCGGCGGATGCGGTTCTGGTCACGGTAATCGGGGCCGGAGTGGTGCGCCGGTTTTACCGCCGGCATGCGCTGTGGGTGACGCGAGTGTCCGGGGTGCTGTTTCCTCGGGTTTGGCCTGCATGCGATTGCTACGTCTGGACCAGGGGTTTGGCGGAGGGTGTGAATAGGGTGAGAGCAGCATGCTGCAACAGCATGATTGTTTTTCCGTCCCGAATGGTCCCGTTTCGTATCATCTCAAGCGCATCATCGATCGTCAGTTCGAACACTTCGATATCCTCACCTTCCGACTCGTTGCCGCCGCCAGCCGTGATGCGATCCGAGGGGCTGTATCGGCCGACGAAGAAGTGGAGTATTTCGGTGACCGAACCAGGGCTCATGAAAGCCTCGAAGACCTTGCGAACATCTCGAACACGATATCCCGTTTCTTCTTCGGTTTCGGCGCGGATACGTTCTTCGGGCGATGCATTGTCGAGTAGGCCGGCGGGGGCTTCGATCAGCAGGTCGGGCCAGCCGGATACATAGGCCGGGAAGCGGAACTGGCGTGTCAAAATCACGGTGCGCCGGTCGGGATCGTAGAGCAGGATCGTCGCCCCATGTCCGCGGTCGTAGGTTTCCCGGCTCAGGGTCTGCCAAACCCCGTCGCGTCGGCGATAGTTGAACGTGGTCTTCTTCAGGACATACCAATCGTCTGAGAGGGTCCTGACCTCCTGAATAAGAATGCGGTCGGCAAGGCTCATGACAATCACCAAAAGCGGGACGAGCGGGATAAAACGTGCAGTATCGTGCAGAGTCAATTAATTTCGTGCAACAGGTTTGGAGGTCCCAATGCTGACGCGGCAGCGCAAGGCGCACATCCTCAATGTCTTGCGACGGGAGGGGCAGGTAGTCGCCAAAACACTGAGTGAAACGCTCGCTTTGTCGGAGGACACTATCCGCCGAGACTTGCGTGAACTGGCGTCCGAGGGGCTGTTGCAACGCGTTCACGGCGGCGCGTTGCCAGCGTCCGCTGCTGTCGCGGGATTCGGGCAGCGGCAGGGTGTGGCGACAGATGGCAAGATTGCGATTGGCCGAGCTGCCGCGGCGATGGTGCGTCCGGGTCAGGTCGTGTTCGTGGATGGTGGCACCACGGCGATACAACTTGTGCGCCACCTGCCGCGCGATCTTACGGTGACGATCGCAACGCACAGCCCGCACATCGCGATTGAACTGATTAACCATGACGGCGTAACGGTCGAAATGATCGGTGGCCGGCTGTTCAAGCATTCGGTTGTCGCCGTCGGCGCGGCTGCCATAGAGGCAATCGGCCGCATCCGCGCAGACATCTATTTTATGGGCGTAACGGGCGTTCATCCGGACGTTGGGTTGACGACCGGCGACGCGGAAGAGGCAGCGGTAAAGCGCGCACTCTGTAGGTTTGCCGCTGAAACCGTAGTGCTCGCTTCACGGGAGAAGATAGGCGCGGCTTCTCCCTACGTCGTGGTGCCCATCAAGGAAGTCGGAACGATCATCGTTGAAAGTACAACGTCGCGGGAGATTATCGAAACATATCGGGCGCTCAACCTTTCCACGGTGATCGCATGACGCTTACCCCCCAATCGCCCCCTGCGCCTCCACATAAAGCGCATAGACCGATTGGCTCGCAACCATGAACAGCCGGTTCCGCTTGATCCCCCCGAAACACACATTCGCACACCGTTCCGGCAGCAGAATCCGCCCGATCAGTACACCATCCGGCGCAAACACCGCCACCCCATCCTCGCCCTCACCACCAGAAAACCCGCACCATACGTTCCCCTCGGTATCGCAACGGATCCCATCCGCCCAACCAACCCCGTCGAAGAACACCCGCCCGTTGACCGCCCGCGTCCCATGATCGACGATATCGTAAACCCGGGTGCTTTTCGGCCCCATACCCGGCGTATCGACCACGTAAAGCCGCGTCTCATCCGGCGAAAAACACAGCCCGTTCGGCCGAACCATATCCCCAACCGCGATCGTCATGGTCGCGGTCGCGGGGTCCAGACGATACACCCGGAACGGATGCTCCTGCGGCGCCGTATGCCCCAGATAATTCCCCCGCGTCCCCGCCCCGTTGTCGCTGAACCAGATCGTCCCGTCCGACTTCACCACCACGTCGTTCGGCCCGGTCAATTTACGCCCCTCCCACCGGTCCGCCAGCACCACGACGGTGCCGTCATACTCCGTCCGAGTCAGCCGCTGCGTGTCATGCTCGCAGGTGATCAGCCGCCCCTGCCGGTCGCGCGTATTCCCGTTGGCATAGTGCGAGGGATTTCGGAACACGCTGATCCCGTCCGTCGTTTCGTCCCATCGCAAGATCCGGTCGTTGGGAATGTCGGAGAACAGCAAATACCGTCCATCGCCGAACCAGACCGGCCCCTCGGTGAAGTCGAAGCCGGTGGCGATGCGCCGGATCCCGGTATTGCCGATGAATATCTTTTGAAATCTCGGGTCCAGCACGACCACATCCGGATCGGGGTACCGGACAGGGGCGGACGCCTCCCAGCGTGACGAAATATCTGCCATGTGACGTTTCCCCTCGAGTGTTTTGCCTCAACGCGTCGGATAAACCTTCGGATAAATGATCTTGTCCGGCGGCCCGGGCGGGTCCGGTGGACCCTTCTTCCCGCACCCGGCCAGCAGCCCCAAGGCGACGGTCAAAGCCAGCAACGCCTTCATACCAACACCGCCAGCCACCGACCCGCCTGCTCGGCGACATTGGCCGGCGCCGTTCCGCCGTAGCTGGTCCGGGACGCCACGGAAGCCTCCACCGTCAGTACCGAGAATATATCGACCGTGATGTTCGGCTCAACACCCTGCATCTCCGCCAGCGACAAGTCAGCCAAATCGACCCCTCGAGCCTCCGCCATCGCCACCAGCCGCCCGGTGACGTGATGCGCACTCCGGAACGGCAACCGCAACACCCGCACCAACCAGTCCGCAAGATCGGTCGCCGTTGCAAACCCGGAGCCGGCGAAAGACCGCATCCGATCCACATCCGGAGTCATATCCCGCACCATCCCAGCCGTTGCCGCCAACGACAAGGCCCAGGCCTCGGCGGCGTCGAACACCGGTTCCTTATCCTCTTGCATGTCCTTCGCGTAGGCCAGCGGCAGGCCTTTCATCACCGTTAGCAGCGCCATCAGAGCGCCCGTCACCCGTCCCGTCTTGGCCCGTACCAGCTCCGCTGCATCCGGGTTACGCTTCTGCGGCATGATCGACGAACCGGTGGTGAACGCGTCCGACAGCCGGATGAAGCGATACGGCCCGCTGCACCAGATGACGATTTCCTCGGCCAGCCGCGATAGATGCACCGCCCCGATCGCCGCCGCCGCCAGGAACTCCAGCGCGAAATCGCGATCCGACACGGCGTCCAAACTGTTCGCCGTCGGCCGGTCGAAGCCCAACGCCGCCGCTGTCATCGTCCGGTCGATCGGAAACGACGTCCCCGCCAGCGCCGCCGAACCCAGCGGGCAGGCGTTCAGCCGTTTGCGGCAATCCGCCAGGCGGCCTCGGTCGCGATCCAGCATCTCCACATAGGCCAACATGTGGTGGCCGAACGTCACGGGTTGGGCGGTCTGCAGGTGAGTAAACCCCGGCATTGGGTCGGCCGCGTGATCGGCGGCGCGCCGGGCCAACGCCAGCATCGCATCGGAAATCTGCGCCGAAAGCCCGTCGATCGCATCGCGCACCCACAGCCGAAAATCTGTCGCCACCTGGTCGTTGCGGCTGCGTGCCGTGTGCAGACGCTTGCCGGCCTCACCGATGCGCTCGGTCAGGCGGGCCTCTATATTCATATGGATGTCTTCCAGGGTGACGTCGAAGGCAAAGCGTCCGGCCTCGATGTCCCCGGCAATCGCCTCCAGACCGGCATCGATCGCATGCTCATCGTCCGCCGACAGCAGCCCGATCTTCGCCAGCATCGCCGCGTGCGCGCGGGACCCACGAATATCTTGCCGCCACAGCTTGTGGTCGAACCCGATGGAGGCGTTGATGTCCTGCATGATCGCTGACGGCCCGCCGGCGAAGCGGCCACCCCATTGCATGTTGGCCGGCTTGGTGGGGTGTTCAGGCGTGTCGGTCACGGAAAAGGTTCCAACTTGATGATGATCCTCCGCAGGTTGGCGTTACGGCTTCCCTTGGCGGCGGCGGTCGGCACCCTAACCTTGGGTGCCCTGCCGCGCAAACCGCATGCCGAGAAGCTGCCGAAGCTGTCCGAGGGGTTGTCGCTGGTAACCCCATCGGGGGATCTGCCGGATGCGATATTCGTCGCGCAGGATGGGTCCACGCATCATTTGGAGGAATTCAAGGGCCGCGGCATGGTGGTGAACATGTGGGCCACCTGGTGTGCCCCCTGCGTCGCCGAGATGCCGTCGTTGGAGGCGCTGTCCAAGGCGCTCGCACCCCGGGATATCGCCGTTTTGCCGGTGTCGTCGGATCGGGGCGGCGTGGATGTGGTCGCTGCCTGGTATCAGGCGCACGGCATTTCCGGATTGCCGGTGCTGTTGGACCCAAAAGGCGCGATGGCGCGGGCGTTCAATGCGCGCGGCATCCCTACCACCGTCGTCATCAACACCGCCGGACGCCTCGTCGCTCGGTTGGAAGGCGCGGCGGACTGGGCATCGCCAGACGCGCAGGCACTGATAAGGACGCTGACGGCAGGGTAAACAGACGGATTTCCTGGACTGGGTGCATGCGAATGTGTGCCAGTTTGTTCTTGATTTTCCCCACAACCCGGAGTAGTGAACGAAGATCGGATTTCACCCAAACCCCAGGTGCCCCGCTATGTCCGTCACAACCGCCGTGATTGAAAGAATCCTCGCGTTTCTCACCCCGCTGTTCCAGGGAAACGAGCCTGGCGACATGTCAGCGCGACAGGCCGCCAAGGATACCCTCGCCAGCTACGGCGCGCGGACGAACAGGGAATTGCGGTTTGCCGCCCTCAGCATCGCGTTCGGCTTCGGCGCCCTGGATGCGCTGAGCCGAGCCGCCAATCCCGAACTGGCGTTAAATCAGGTCTTGCGGCTGCGGGGCAACGCCAACGCGCTGAACCGCGCCGCACAGCAGAATGAGAGCCGGTTGGAGAAGCTGCTGAAGCAACCGCCGCTTGCGGTTGAACCAGAGGAGGCGGTGGCCGCAACCCGGGATGCGCCGGTCGATGCCCTTCCCGCCAGCAGCGCGACTGCCGACCTTCTTGCCTTTGCCCGCTGCAGGCTAAAAGCAATGATGAGCGAACCGACCGCGCTGGTTCCCGAACTGGCCCCGGTTGTTCCGTTGCCCCGCCAGCAGCGCCGAGCGGCGGAACGCAAGGCGGAGAAAGTGCGGAAGCGGCAGCAGGAGGAAGCGCGGCTGGTGCAACGGGCCGCGCAGCGGATGACGACCGTCGGCGAGACCGCCGGGCACACCATCCACGCTTGAGCGAACCCTTCCCGTCGGTTCGGTCCAAGAAATTCGTCGTATCGATCGTGGCCAAACGGTCCGGGCAAATTTCGTCCCGCAAGCCGATGACCTCGATTCAAATCGCAATCGCGCGTTATATGGCAAGTGCCAAGTACAAATAGCATCGATGGCGAAGCGGGTTGCCTGGAGCCCATGTTGGCCCCAAAGGCGTCGCGACCCGCCCGAAGAAGCAGACCACGACGATTGCCCTTTGACCACCGCAGCCGACCGCATTCTGGCGACCGAATAAGTGCATTAGGCTGTAGGGCTCGGCCAGTTCCGTTACGCGAGGCCGATCAGGACTTTCCGAACCACATCTTGTATCGAGGCAACGGGGCCAGTGTTGGTTCGGGCCCTGCGTGAACCGCGCTGAAAGCCAATACAACGGCTGGCCGATCGACCAGGAGGCGCGACTTTCGATTTTCGGCTGACTGGCAGGACGATGCGGTAAGCGTCACCCAAGAAGAGCAGGCGACGGTCGCCGATCTGCGTCTGTGGCTGGGTGAGCAAAACGTGTGCCTGCATCTGAGCGGTCTTGAGCTGGTCGATCACCTGACGATTCCGCTTTGTCCACTCGCCGAGGGGCTGGCACACGATTGGTGGAAGCTTTTTGCCTGACGCTATTCGTCCATGTCGATGATTGCATACCGCAGCGGGTTTGCGTGCCGGATATCCGTCTGGCGTTCGATGGCGCTGCCTTCACATTCGCGGCCGAACAACGGATTTACACCAATCCGGATGTGCGCTTCTGGGCCGGCTCGTCACGCGTGACGACCAAAGATGAGGCCGAAACCCGGCTGAGCGCGTTCGTCAAAACCGTCCTCGACCGGATGCGATCGAAAGGCGTCTGCGAGCCCAGTGCCGCGTTACGCTGGGCTCGTGTCAAAGCGTCACGGGCAGATGCCGATGAAACCGCGTTTTCTCCAAGGTGGCTGGGTCGCTTCGGCTCGATCCCTGTCAGGCGCCCCCTAAAACCCAAACCCTTCCAACAGTGCCAGCGTCCGCGTCGGCATCCTCGGCCTGGCCGCCATAAACGCCCGCAAATCCGCCGGATGATCGATATCCAGTCCAATTCCCGCCAACCGCACGATCGTCGGCTCGATCCCCTGCGCCCTGGCCGCCATCAGATGCGGGAAGTAGCTATCGTCCCCAAAGCGCAGCGGCACCGAAAACGGCGGCGCGCAAAGCACCGCGTTCGACCCCAACGCATCATGCGCCGGCACGATGGTAAACGACGGCCCGGCCCCACAAGACGAAACCACCGCATCGATCTCCGCCGAAGTAACCCGAGGGATATCCCCTGGCACCGTCAACAGCGCTCCCTTCCCCTCTGCCGCCAGCACCCGGGCCATCCCGTTCACCGCCCCGGTATGCCCATCCAATGCGCCCTCGGCCACCACCCGAGCGCCATACCGCGCAGCCAAATCCGAAGCCACCGGATCGACGGTATTAACCAGGATCCCCGCCAACCGAGTCGCCCCGGCAAGCGCGGAAAACACATCCTCCAGCATCGTCGCCGCCAGCAGCTCCCGCTGCACCGGCGTCAAAATCGATCCCGTCCGCGACTTCGCCCCGATAAATCCCTTGACCGGAACGCACGCCCAAACATCGATCATGGTCGCCCGCGGTGCCGCAGGCCACGCATTTCCCGCCGCCGCAGTGTCGCCGCCGCTTCAACAACGATCCGAGCCAGCGCCTCGCGATCCTCTATCGTCGTCATCAATGTCTGCGCCAGTGTCACCCTGGCATCGATCGACACCACCTCCGACATATCCGCATGATCGATCACATACCCATCCAGAAGATCGGCATACCGTTGCGCGACCGTGCCAGCCGAGGGGTCCAGGCCCAGCTCTGTCATCATTTTTGCCGTCGGCCCCTTCACCGCTCGACCCGCGATGATGGGGGAAACCGCGATGATCGGCGCCTTGCATGCCACCAGCGCCTCCCGCACGCCGCGGATCGCCAGGATCGGTTCGACGCTGATGAACGGGTTGGACGGGCAGATCACCACCGCCTCCAGCGACGGATCGGCCAGCGCCGCGATGAACCTGGGATGCGGCCGCGCCGCCCCGGCACCCTGGAACTGCAATTGAGAAACTACCGGCTCACATCGCCGATGCACGAAATACTCCTGGAAATCCAACCACCCCAGTTCGGTCAGCAACCGAGTCCGCACCGGATCGTCGGTCATCGGCACCACCGCGGGCCCCACGCCCATCCGCCGGCAAAGATCAGCCGTAACGAAGGACAGGCTTTCCCCGCCGCGAAGCCGTCGGGTCCGCTCCACATGCAACGCCATGTCGCGGTCGCCCAGACGGAACCAGGTGTCTCCGCCCAGGGCCTCCATCGTCTCCATGAACGACCAGGTCTCGTCGTGACGCCCCCACCCGACTTCGCGGTTCGCCAGCCCGGCCAACGTGTAGGCCACCGTGTCGATATCGGGGGAAATCGACAGACCCAGATGCTCGAAATCGTCGCCGGTGTTGACGACGACCAACAGTTTCTCGGGCGGCATGATGCGCGACAGACCAAGGGCCAGCTTCGCGCCTCCCACCCCGCCGGACAAGGCGATGATCACTGGAACAAATCCTCCTCCGGCGGGCGAATCACGTCCGCCACCGGCATATGCGGTGCCTGCCACGTCAGACCACGCACCACAACAACCGGTTGCGCCTCCGCTGCCTGCCCCTGCAGCAAGGACGCGGCGGCGGCGATCTCGTCGGCGAAGCCGATGATGCTGACCTCCAGGATGCGGCCGAACAAGTCAGGCTGGCCGCGCAGGTCGATGACGGAAGGAATGCCGGCCGACCCGATCGCCACGCCGGCGGTGCCGCGCCGCCAGGGCCGGCCGAAACTGTCGCTGATGACCACGCCGATATCCGCATGCCCTGCCAGGGCCGCCCGTATCCTCTCCGCCGACCCATCCGGGTTCAGCGGCAGCAGCAGGGCGCGCTGGTGCCCGTCCGCCTCCGCCACGTTGGATTGGTCCACTCCGGCGTTGGCCATCACGAACCCCAGCCGGTGCTGCATGATCATCAGGTTCGGCCGGCTGCGCACGACCTTCACCGATTCCGACAGCACCACTTCGACAATGCGAGCATCCTTGCCGACCTCCGCCGCCAACCGCACTGCCTCCGCCGAGGGCACCACGTCAGCCAAATCCACCGTCCGCCCCTCGGCCTTGGAGACGATCTTCTGCGCCACCACCACCACGTCGCGGTTCCGCAACACCTGCCCGGCGCGCTCCAGGCCAGCCAGGATCAGCGCGGGCAGATCGTCCCCGGCCCGCACCATCGGCAGACCCGGGAGGGCAAAAAGCTCCAGACGGGTGGTCATGTTACCCGAAACGTTGGCGCAGTTTCGGCAGCACCAGTTCCCCGTAAAGCTTCAGGAACCGCGCCTGATCGTTGCCGGGCGCATGGAACACCAAATGCCGGAAACCCATCTCGATGTACGGTTTGATCTTCTCGATATGCTCATCCGGATCGGACGACACGATCCACCGGCTCGCCGCCCGCTCGATCGGCAGGGCGTCCGCCAGACGTTCCATTTCCTTCGGGTCATGCACCGTCATCTTCTCTTCCGGCGTCAGCGCCAGCGCCGCCCAGATCCGCGTATCGTCCAGCGCCCGCTGCCTGTCGGTATCGAACGACACTTTCATCTCGATCATCCGGTCGTAATCGGGCTTCGGCCTGGACGCCAGCACCAACCCCTCTGTCACGTTGGGCAGCAGGGTTTCGGTATAAAGCTCCCATTTCTTGCCGCTGGTGCAGATGAAGCCGTCCGCCATCCGCCCGGCATATTTCGCCACCTGAGGTCCTGCCCCGGCGACATAGATCGGCAGAAACGCGCCGGGCTTGTCGTAGATCGTCGCACCCCGGGTCTTGTAATACTCTCCCTCGAACGTCAGGTCATCCTCCGACCACAGCTTGCGGATCAGGCTTATCGCCTCCCGCAGCCTGGCGAAGCGCTCCTTCATTTCGGGCCACACCATGCCGGTGGAGGGCACCTCGTTCAGCCCCTCACCCGTGCCGACGCCCAGGATCACGCGACCGGGGAACATCGAGCCCAATGTGCCGAAAACCTGGGCCACCACCGACGGATGATACCGGAACGTCGGCGTCAAAACGGATGTGCCCATGACGATCCGCTGGGTGCTGGCCCCAAGCGCCCCAAGCCACGCCAACGCCGACGGCGCATGCCCGTCGGTGTGCCTCCAGGGCTGGAAATGGTCGCTGACGAAAACGGAGTCGAACCCCGCCTTTTCCGCCGCAACCGAGAAATCCAGCAACAACCGGGGAGCGAACTGCTCCGCCGACGCTTTGTATCCTAGCTTCAAGGTCATGGATCTGCCTCCTTCAGTTATCCGCACGCTACCGCCGACCGGGTGTCGCGGCAATCCGCGCCCAGCAGCCGACGGGCGTGCAAACCATCCGCGAACAGGGTGGCGTAAATTTAGGCGGACGGGTGCCTCCTCACCGCCGATTTCGGCCAAAACCGACACATTGCGGTGCGGCACGCGCTTTGCGTCTCTCACGTCCATGCGTAGCAGTTATGCACAGCCGTGAAAGTCCTGCTGGCCGATGACGACGCGGAACGCGCCGGGGCGGTCGCGCGCGTTCTCGCGGCCGACGCGGGGCTGACCGTCGTCCGCCTCCAACCCGGCGAGTCGCTGGCAGACGCGGTGGCCTCCCTCGCACCGGACGTCGTGCTGGTGGATATGGCTCGTCCGGATCGTGATGTGCTGGATGGCATCCGTCGGGTCGCGGCCATGAACACCCGGCCGGTGGTCCTGTTCGTCGATGAGGACGATCCTGCGTTCATGGAGGAAGCCATCAGCGCCGGGGTATCCTCTTATAACGCCATCGGCCTGCCGCCGCCGGACGTCAAACCCATCCTGCGCGCAGCGGTCGCCCTGTTTCGCAGGCACCAGCGTGCGCATGACGATCTCAGGCTCGCGGAAGGCCGCCTGCGGGAACGCGCGGTGATCGATCAGGCGAAGGCCCTGCTGATCAGGCAGCGCCGCCTGAGCGAACCCGATGCCTACAAATGGCTCCGCCGCACCGCGATGAGCAGCGCCAGGCGGATCATCGATGTCGCGAACGAACTCATAAAAGAAAGTGAAGGGAGCGGACCATGAGCAAGCCGATCCGCGTCGGACTGCTGCGGCTGGTGGACAGCGCGCCCGTCATCGTCGCCCGGGCGAAGGGGCTGTTTCGCGATCAGGGGATAGACGTGGAGATCAGCATCGAACCGTCCTGGGCCAACATCGCCGACAAGCTGACCTACGGCATTCTGGGCGCCGCGGTGATACTGCCGCCCCTGGCGCTCGCTGCCTGTGCCGGGATTCGCGGAGCGAAAGCACGCCTGGTGTGGTGCCGATGTCTCTCAGCCAGGGCGGCAATGCCATTGTCGTTGGCACCCAGACCGCCGCAAGCCTGGGATCGCAGCCTCGGATTCGCCTGCTCGAATGGTTGCGAAACCAGACCGATCGGCCGCGCTTTGCCGTGGTTCATGCCTTCTCCACGCACAATCTCCTGCTACGATACTGGCTGGCATCCGGTGGCGCCGATCCGGATCGCGACATCGAAACCGTCGTCATTCCCCCCGAACAGGTCGTTGAGTCGCTTGCTGCCGGCAGCATCACCGCGTTCTGTGCCGGCGCCCCTTGGGGCGATGTGGCCGAGCGTCAGGGGGCTGGGCGAATTTTGCTCGGCACGTCGGCGATTTGGCCATTTCATCCGGAAAAATGCCTGTGTGTCGGGGAAACCTGGGCCGAAGCCAATCCGGACCTGCTGCATCACCTGCTCCGCGCCGTGCTGCGCGCGCAGATTTTGTGCGACCGCCCCGAGGAAGCGCCTTGTATCGCCGCCTTGTTGGCTGATCCCGGTGGCCTGTGTTTGCCGGAGGACGCCTGCCGAGCGGCACTGCCTGGCGGGACGGGGGCGGAGCTGATCCGGTTCTACTCACGGGAAGCATGGTTTCCGGCTCGGGCGCATGCCCTTTGGTTCCTCGGCCAGATGCAGCGCTGGGGATGGCTGGACGAGACCACTGATCTTGGTGCCGTCGCTGCGCAGGTGTATCGGCCTGATCTGCTCGCCAACGCCGTGGAAGCGGAGGGCCTGTAACCGGCTGCTGGTCTGCCGGCACTGGAGGGGACCGCCATGCTGCCGATGCCAGACGATAAGGCATTTTTGCCATGAATCCCCGCCAAACTGTAACCCATTTGCGGATATATGACTATATTTTGTCCTATGGATGAAAACTAGGCATATATATCCTATATTTTAGCCATTTCTCTCGGCCCATTCCGATTAAACCCTGTGCATTTCTTTCCTGCGGAGTTGGCATCGATCTTGCTGCATGTGCTAACAGAGTTCGCGAACTCCGCGGACCTGCCCAATGAGGGGCTGGTGCCGTATCCGAAGCGCACGGCGCTTCAAGCCATTGACCGGCACGCCAACGACGGCCTGCCCAGCGAGTGATTATTTATGCAAAAG
>JAYUEJ010000256.1:0-6168 GCA_043739265.1 Rhodopila sp.
CGAAGGCATCGAACTCCGCCGGGGGGTTCGGTTTCATATGGGGCGGACGGCCGGTGCCGCCCCCGCGCGGGTCGATGCGGCCATCCGGTCCGGGTTGGAATCCGCCGCCGGGAGGCAGGGCATTCCGGTGTTGCATATTGGCAGCCCGGCGTCCCACGATGCGGCGGCGTTCGGTGCCGCCGGGGTGCCGATGGGGATGCTTTTCATTCGCAACGAGAACGGCAGTCATAATCCGCATGAAATGATGGCGACGGACGATTTTCTGGCCGGGGTGGAGGTTATGATGCGGTGGATTACCAGCACATTGATTCCGATGGCTCTGTAAGAATTTGGACGCGGCAACATGGCCCACCCGGGTTCCTTGCAGACTGACGGCGGCAGGCTGTTGAAGGTCGCCGCCAGACGATCCGCGCACTGGCTTGTGCCGGTTCTTTATGCGGTGTGCGGGCTTGCGTTCATCTGGGATCTCTACCACGCCAACACGCTGGCGTATGGCATCATCTATGCTCCACTCGTCGCCACCGCGGTCTTTCACCAAGGCCGCTCCGGCCTGTGGGTCCTGAGCGCCATTGCGAGCGTTATGGTGGTGGTCGGCGCCTTTTTCCCGGTGATCAGTCCTGACCGGTTGGATTTGATCGGCAACCGTTTCCTGTCGATCCTGGCGATACTGGCGACCGCGGCATTCGTGCAGCATGCGCGCAACCACCAGGACCGTCTGGCGGCCCAAACGCGGCGGGCCGAGGCGGCGGAACGGATGAAGACGCAGGTTTTAACCAACCTCAGCCAGGAGATCCGGACACCGCTGCACGCACTGCTGGGGGTGCTGACCTTGTCGATGACGGACAGCAAACCGGAACAGCGCCAGGCGCTCGGGCAAATCAGCAGCGACGGAAGGCAGTTGCTGGCAACGATCGACAACCTGATCGATTTGACCCGGATCGAGGATCACGAACTGCAGCGGCAGGCGGTCGATCTGACGTCGATCGCGCGGAAGGCCGCCGAATCCGCTGGTGCGACGGGTCGGGCGCGTCAGGTCACGGTCGTAATGATCGGCGAGACCGAGACCAATGCGGTCGGCGATTCCTGGGCGACGCGGCGGATCATGGACAACCTGCTGGCGAATGCCGTGCGGCTGTCACCGGCGGGGGGCACCGTGTCGGTTGCAATCAGCCTGGGCGAGGGCGCGGTGATCGCCTCGGTCAGCGATATGGGAAGGGGTCTGCCGCACACCCTTACAGACGACTTTCTGGTGGATGCGGCGGTAATCGGCGACAGCACCTTGCCTGCTACGGGCGGGACGGGCCTGGCCCTGAGCAGCCGGCTCGCCCGGGCGATGAACGGACAGTTGACCGCGCGCAATCAGGCGGACGGTGGGGCGACGGTTAGTCTGTCGCTGCCGGCGGGTTAGGCTTCGCGACGCATGGCGGAGAGTGCCGTCAGGTCAAAGGTCAGGATGATTGTCGGCTCCGGCTGGATCGACGTGGCAAGGACAAGGTGGTCATTGGCCGCAGGCAGCGTCAGATCCACGATCCGGTGACGATCGTCGCGGACAACAGTGGCCGGCAGCAGGGGCGCTGCGAACAAACGCCGCCCTATCGCCAGAAAGTGTGCGCCAACCATGGAATAGTTTGCCGGCCGCGTCGTCTTACTGACGCGTCAATTTGCCGCAGGAGACTCTCAATGCTGAAATCGATCTTCCACCTAACGGTCGTGGCCATGGCTTTATCGGCGACCGCGATGACCTACGCCCATGCCGCCGATCCCGCCAAGGTCGCCGAAAGCTCGAAAGGCAAAACGCTGACCGATGCCAAGGGCATGACGCTCTACACATTCGACAAGGACACGGCCGGTAAATCGGCATGCAATGGCCCCTGTGCAACCAGCTGGCCGCCGCTGCCGGCGGATGCCTCAGCCACGGCATCGGGATCCTACGCCGTCGTCACCCGCGAAGACGGCGGCAAGCAGTGGGCCTACAACGGCAAACCGCTTTACACTTGGTCAAAGGATACGAAGGCGGGTGACGTGACCGGCGATGGCTTCAATGGAGTTTGGCACATCGCGCAGCCTTGATTCCCGGGACGGCGCCGGCCGGGACCGTTGGCGCCGTCTTCCCCGGACAGTATATGATAATCGGGAAAGCGCGAGGCGCCGCACAGGCCCGCTTCGTAACCGGCGGATATCGAATGGAAGCGGACACGATCGCATCGCAACTCGAACCACAGATTCCGGCTCTGCGTCGATACGCATACGCGCTCGTCCGTCACCATGATGAAGCCGACGACCTTGTGCAGGACTGCCTCGAACGCGCGTTGTCGCGCTGGTATCTCAAACGTCTCGACGGCGACCTGCGTGCGTGGCTGTTCACGATCCTGCGAAATCTTTACATCACCACCTATCGCAGCCGGGTTCGGCGCGGGACCCATGTGGGCATCGACGAGGCTGTGTCATTGGGTACACCTGCAACACAAGAGACAGGCCTTGAGGCGCGCGATGCACTGGCCGCACTGGATCAGCTCACCGAGGAGCACAAATCGATACTTCTGCTGATCGGGGTCGAGGATCTGTCGTATGAGGAGGCCGCGCGGGTGCTGGGCGTGCCGGCCGGCACTATCATGTCGCGGCTGTCGCGGGCTCGCCAGCGCCTTCGCACGATCATGGAGACAGGGCGTGTCACGTTCCTTCGGAGAGTAAAATGACCGGGAACAACTCGCCCATCAGCGAAGACGATCTGCAGGCGTTGATCGATGGCCGCCCCCTCGGCAGCCGATCGGCGATGATCGAAGCCTATATCGCCGAACATCCCGAAATTGCCGAACGGGTGGCCATCGACCGACGCCATCGCGATGCCTTGCGTGCCCAGCTCGCGCATAAATTCGCGGAACCGATCCCATCGCGGTTGCGAATCGCGAACATCAGGAGCGCGCGCCGGACTGCATGGGCACGCCTCCCGGGCAGGGCCGCCGCGGCGATTGCGATCTTCGTCACCGGCGCGGGCAGCGGCTGGTTCGCGAGCCGGATGCAGCCGAACAGGCTCGAATCAATGGCTGTACCGATGGCTGTATCGGTGGCTCAGGAGGCCGTCGCGGCTTATCGGACCTTCGTCGTCGAAGTCGCCCATCCAGTCGAAGTTAAGGCATCGAGTGAATTGCACTTGCAGCAATGGCTATCGAAGCGGCTCGGGCGGCCGATCGCGGCGCCGGATCTGTCGAAATTCGGCTACAAACTGATGGGTGGTCGGCTGTTGCCTGGCGGAAGCGGTGTCGCCGCGCAGTTCATGTTCGACGATGCGAGCGGCAAGCGGCTGACCGTGTACGTGGAAGCCGGCCAGGGCACCGAGACCGCGTTTCGGTTCCGACAGGACGGGGCTGCTTCGACTTTTGCCTGGGTCGATCAAGGCTTCGGCTTCGCGGTGACGGCCGCGGCCGGCCGCGAAACGCTGCTGCCAGTGGCTGAAGCCGTTTACCATGGCTTTGAAATCGGCCGGGGTTCGGACCCGTTCCAAAAAGGCTGAGCGCGCGTTGGGGACGTCGGAAGCGGCGGCCGATGCCGATCCGTCGAGCGGTTATATCGTTCGGCCGCGCTATCCCAGCGATGCCTCCTGAAACGCGCGTAGCCCATCCTCGATGACGGCTCGCGACAGATCGCGGGTGATGAACACGATCCGGCTGGTGCGCGGATCGCCCTCGGGCCAGGCCGCGAGTTTGACCGGCGGGTGCATCAGATGCCGCACCGCGTGGATCGCCACCGGGCGGTCGTGGCCTTTCAGATTCAGGATGCCTTTCACGCGAAGAAGATTCTCGCCCGAGGATGCGACCAGCATTTCCAGCCACATCGCCAATCCTTGCCAGTCGAGCGGGTCCTCCAACGTCAGGCAGAACGCGGCGATCCTGGCGTCGTGACGGTTCGGGTCGTGGTTATGGTGGTGGGCGGTTTCGAACGCGGCGGCGTTGAGCCAGCCGGCTACATCCGGTATCTTGACCGACGAATCGAACAGGCCGGCGTGCAGGATGACGGCCGGATCGACCTTGCCGAACGCGGCCTCGACGACCGGGGCGCCGGGATTCAGCGTCCGTAGCCTGTCTCGCAGCGGCGCCGGGTCGGTCAGGTCGGCCTTGCTGATGATGATCCGGTCCGCCACGGCGACCTGACGGACGGCTTCTTCCTGCGTGTCCAAATGGGCGGCGCCGTTCACGGCATCGACCACCGTCACGATGCCGTCCAGCCGGTAGGCCGAGGCGGCGACCGGGTCGGTCATCAATGTCGCCAGGATCGGGATTGGATCGGCCAGACCGGTGGTTTCGATGACGACGCGGGAAATATCGCCGCGGCGGGCGCGGGGCAGCATTTCCCGTAATACGCGGGCAAGGTCACCTCGGACAGTGCAGCACAGGCAGCCGGCGTTCAGCAGGATCGTGGTGTCGTCCAGTTTTTCAACCAGCAGGTGATCGAGGCCGACCTCCCCGAACTCGTTCACCAGCACGGCGGTATTGGCAAGTTCGGGCTGGCGCAGCAGATGGTTCAACAGCGTGGTCTTGCCGGCGCCCAGGAAGCCGGTCAGCACCGTGACCGGCGTGGTTTCAGGCATGGGTGTGGCCGTAGAGGGTTTCCGGCGATATGTCCGGGGCGGCGATTTCGACCAGGGCGCCGTCTCGGACAGCGCGGAAGAAGCAGTTGCGGCGGCCGGTGTGGCAGGCGACGCCGTCCTGATGCACCAGCAGCAACATTGTGTCGCCGTCACAATCGACCCTCAGGTCTTTCAGGTATTGAGTCTGGCCGGAGCTTTCACCCTTGCGCCACAGCTTGCCCCGGCTGCGGCTGAAGTAGCAGACCCGGTTGGTGGTCAGGGTTTCCCGGATGGATTCGGCGTTCATCCAGGCCATCATCAACACCTCACCGGTATCGTGCTGCTGGGCAATGGCGGCGACCAGGCCGTTGGCGTCGAAGCGGATCGCTTCCAGGATGCGGTCGGTGGATGTTGCGGCAGCGGGAGTGCCAGCGGGAGTAGCGGGGGCTTGGTTCGCAATTTCGTTCATGGATGATATCTAGGCATTGGGCGTGCCCGACGCCAAGGAGTGCCTTATGGGGTTTTCCCCTCGCACCGAGACATTGCTGACCCGCGCCACCCAGATCTGCGATGGTCGCGGTGTCCGGCTGACCGATCTGCGCCGTCAGGTGCTGGGTCTGATCCTTGACCGCGACGCGCCCACCGGGGCGTACGACCTGTTGGACCAGCTTCGCAGCACGCGGCAGGGCGCGGCACCACCGACGGTGTATCGGGCGCTGGAGTTCCTGCAGGAACAAGGGCTGGTGCATAGACTGGAGCGCCTGTCCGCCTTTGTCGGCTGCATCGCCGAGGAGGACCACGATCATGCGGCGCAGTTCTTCATCTGCCGGTCTTGCGGCAAGGTGGCGGAATTGGAGGATCATGAACTGGCGCACGCCTTGGCGGATGCGGCGAAGCGGCTGGGGTTTAAGCTGGGTAAGGCGACGATTGAGGCCGAGGGGCAGTGTGCTGCTTGTGCTGGCCCATAGGAGGCTACATTTTTTTGACTGGGCTTTGGCGATTTGGATGCGCGGGTCGACCCGCCGATATCGGAGGTGACCCGGGAGCGGCCGGTGCGGAGGCACCGATCCAGTTCAGCGCCAAGACGCCAAGACGCCAAGATCGGTGGTCGCTCTCTGGGCGTGATGATCTACCCATAGCGCGCCTTGATGCCCGTTTACCACGATCTTGCGGTTGGACGGGATGGCCCTTGGTGGTTTGGATGCGCGGGTTGCTTTGGGCGGGTCGGCCCGCCGATAGCGGACGTGACCCGGGAGCGGCCGGTGCGGTTTCACCGATCCAGTTCAGCGCCAAGACGCCAAGACGCCAAGATCGGTGATCGCTCTCTGGGCGTGATGATCTACCCATGGCGCGCCTTGATGCCCATTTGCGACGATCTTGCGGTTGGACGGTCCGAGGCGCTACAAAAAATGGATTGCGTCTTCTTCTTTGACTTTTAATGCAGAAATCGTGCCCTGGACAACGCCAACGGACGGTTACTCCGCCAGGTCACGAACATGCCCTGACCGGATTGGGTACCTGGATCCGCCAACATTCGGACCCAGGGTCAGTCGCTGTTGATCCGCCGTTTGATGCCGTATTTGATCAAAACGACGTTGAAATTG
>JAYUEJ010000257.1:0-6167 GCA_043739265.1 Rhodopila sp.
CCGACCCCGACGCCGAGGCCCACGCCCACGCCGACCCCGACGCCGAGGCCCACGCCCACGCCGGACCCGACCCCGACCCCCACGCCGACCCCGACCCCGACGCCCACGCCGACCCCGACCCCGACCCCGACGCCCACGCCCACGCCCACGCCCACCCCGACACCCGGCACCAGCGCCGGCGGCGGTGGCGCCGGGGCCGGCGGCGGCGGCGGCGGCGGCTTCGTTTATGACCAGACCACCGGAATATTACTGGTCGCCGCCGGCGGCGGCGGCGGCGGGTGGGCTACCTCCAAACCCGGCGGAAATGGTTACACTGGGAACTACGGTAGTGGTGGTGGCCGCATCACCATCGGAAATCTTAGTCGCGGTGGCGGCGGCGGCGGCGGATTTACCAGCAGTGGCGGCTCCAGCGGCGGCGGTGGTTCGTTCTCGAGCGGTCTCGCTGGCGGGCAGGGCTCTGGCAGCGGCGCCGGCAACGGGGGATTTGGTGGCGGTGGTGGCGGCTTCGGTCCCGACGATTATGGCAGCAGTGGTGGCGGCGGCGGTGGTTACGGCGGCGGTGGTGGGGGTTACCTCAGTGGCGGCGGGGGTGGCGGCTCCTTCAACGGCGGCACTAGCCAGACCAACGTGGCCGGCTTTCAAACCGGAAACGGGAGTGTCGTCATCGATAGTGTCAATGCCCCGGAGCCAGTCAGCCTCTCGCTGCTCGGTGCCGGTCTCGCCGGGATTGGTTTCGTAAGGCGGCGCTCCGGCCAGAAGAAGGTCTGAACCCAGGGTCCCGGCGGGTTCGGCGAAAAGCCGGCCCCGCCGATCCGAATTCGCGTATAGACGGCTCCCACAACCAAGCAGACACGACGTGCAAAACGGCATCCATTTCATCTCCGGCCTGCCGCGCGCGGGGTCCACGCTACTGTCGGCCCTGCTGCGGCAGAACCCGCGCTTTTTCGCCGGCATGACCAGCCCGGTGGGCAACCTGTTCAATGCCATGCTAAGCGCCACCAGTGCGCGTGCCGAAGGGTCGGTGTTCATCGACGACGATCAGCGGGAACGCCTGCTGCACGCCGTGTTCGATGCATACTACGCTGACATCCACCCAACGCAGATGGTGTTCGACACCAACCGCCAATGGACCACCAAACTGCCGGCATTGGTAAAAATGTTTCCGGCCGCGAAGGTGATTTGCTGCGTCCGCAACCCGGCCTGGATCATCGACAGCATCGAAAGCCTGATCCGCCGCAACGCCTTCGAACTCTCCGGCATCTTCAATTTCGAACCCGGCGGCACGGTCTATTCGCGCGTCGAGGGCCTGAGTAAAGGCGACGGTATGACCGGCTATGCCTGGAACGCCCTGCGGGAGGCGATCTACGGCCCGCAGGCCGACCGGCTGTTACTCGTGCGCTACGAATCCCTGACCACCAACCCGCTCGGTACCCTGGCCGCGATCTACCACGCTATCGGCGAACCGCTGTTCGCGCATGATCCCGACCACATCGAACCCTCCTACGACATGATCGAATTCGACATCCGCCTCGGCACCCCCGGGCTACATCATGTCCGCTCCGCCGTTCGGCCAGAGAAACGGCCGACGGTGCTGCCGCCCGACCTGTTCGCGAAGTTTGCCGGCGATGCGTTCTGGGACGACAGGACGCAGATTCCCCCGTCCGTGCGGGTGATCTAACCGATCGGCGGCCCCGGAATCATCGCCAGTGCCAAAGATGCCGCATCAAGCGGTACGGAGTGCGCGCCTGCCGAGGTGGCGTCACCCCCAGAGTGGGCGGCATCAAACCTAATGTCGATGCTTGTCCCGATCAACGTAACGGTGTTCGGCCGGGTCCCACCACAACGGCCATGTGTGGTGAGACACGACGGCGGCCTGCGCGTCTTCCCGCATATCGACCCACCACGGAAAACCGGACCGCCAGTCAGCAAAGGCGATGCTCAGCCGGCCAGGCGGGTCAATGGGAAATCCCTCCACAAGCGTCGCGACGACATGTTTGCCGGTATCGAGGAGGACGGGGTTGGGAACCTGCAAATTCCGCGCGATTCTAAACAGGTCGATAGCGAACATACGATCGAGCCTCACGATGGCGACTTCGATGGGGATTTTACCGTCCGGGGCACGGATCCGGCAGATTTCAACGAAGCGATGGATCACCTGCCATTCCGAACCGAGCACGGCCAGATCGGCGTCCCCGGCAGGCGCGCAGGCATTGAGGCCGGGCGTAAAGACATAGGGTGCCGCACCACCCGTCACGATCATTAAAGCCAACAGTGACAGCAGGTTGAGAGCGCGTCTCATGGGCGCGTCCAGAATTTTACAGCATTCCAGGCGTCGGCGCTCCAGGAATCACGAACCGTATGGGCTTCGGTTGCCCCCGGGTGCTTCGAAGTCGCCGGCCGGTTTCACAGGTCCTGGTATGACGATAACGACATGACCATGTCCCGGTTCGGCCAGCCCGCCAACCACAACCTTGCCTTGATCGGCGAGACGCGAGGCTTCCTGCATGCTCACTTCATGCCACCCGTTTTTTCCAGCAGCCATGGTGGCGATCAGATCGTTGGCCGTCACCATTTTCTGGGCAGGGTCACCATGTGGCCTGATGACGTAAATCACCGACTGGTTGCAATAATCGTGATAGAGGCGATGCCCC
This sequence comes from Rhodopila sp., assembly GCA_043739265.1. GTDB lineage: Bacteria > Pseudomonadota > Alphaproteobacteria > Acetobacterales > Acetobacteraceae > Rhodopila. The sequence continues at coordinate 2,652 of JAYUEJ010000257.1, forward strand.
TCTTTCGCGGTCTGCGAAAGCTCCGCGGCAGCACCGTCGTCCCGAACCGACCCGCTCTCTGGTTTGGGTCTCTGCGCTAAAATCCGGCTCATGGAGGCCGATCCGACAGCCGTCACGATGTCCGCCAACGCGCTCGTAGCCGTTTGCAGGGCCTCTTTGTCATTGGCATTGCCCGAGCACCGGCCAGATTGACCGCAATGATTTGGGCTGCTTTTGCTACGTCCGTCCTGCCGTACGAACCGAAATTCCGGTCGAGGAAAGCCTCCGGATCGGACTTTGCGTCCTCTATCCAGTGCGGCACGGCATCTTGCAACTGTTGAAGGCCGCCCGCCCGCAGCCAGGCTTTATATTGCCGCCGCTCAGCAGGCGGAACCGCACCGATCGCCGCGTTGGCGATGTCCTCCATCTGGCAACCAGGACAGTCATCGCCGGCACCATCCGTTGGACCGATTTGGCTGGTATCGTCGCAGGTGTCAGCGCCGAATTTGCCATGTTCCTGGCGGCCTTGGCATTCATAGGAATTATTTGGCACCCGTAAATACTCAGGAACAAGTAAGCGCGATGAGGAAAAAGTCCTATATGAAATCACTTGGCGCGTCAATCCGAAACGTCCGAGCAGACGTGACTCAGTCATGACCGGTCGAACACCAGATGCAGCAGTTCGCATTATGACGCCGTGGGTAGCGGCAATCTCTTTCGTCATGGCGGGCGAAGGCAACTGCCCCCCAGTTTGCCGGAACGAGAACTGCTGCACCAGATGTTTGTTATTACAACTCCTCGGATGGTATTATCGAAGACTCTTGCTCGCGTTTCTCACCCGATCGGCGGCCGCTTCTTATGCCACAAGGTCGCCCGTTCATACGCCGCCGCCACCCGCAGCACCGTCGCATCGTCGAAGTAACGGCCGACGAACTGGACCGACACCGGCAGGCCGGCACGGGACAGGCCCGACATCATCGCCAGCGCCGGATGCCCGGTCACGTTGAACGGAGTCCGAGCCTGGCGCGGGTAGGTGCGGGCGGTTTCCGCTGCGTCGTCGATGCGGCTGGACGGGTCCATCGCACTCGCGCACAGCAGGACGTCGTAGTCGCGAAGCTGGTCTTCCACCGCGGCAATGACTTCGGTGCGGCGGCGCTGGGCCCCGACATAGTCGCCGGCCGTCATGAACGCGCCGGGCAACAGCCGGCGGCGGGCGAGTGCGCCGTAGTCGCCGGGGCGTTCGCGCAGCCATTTCTGGTGGATCGACCAGGCCTCGCTGCACAGGATGACGCGGTTGATGCCGGCGAATTCGGTCAGGGTCGGCAGCGTGACGGTGTGGACCCGGGCGCCCTCGGCTTGCAGGACGCGGGCGACGTCTTCCAGCGCGGCGGCGACCTCGGGGTGGGCTGGCAGGTCGCGTTCGTGGAAATGGCGGACGAAGCCGATGCGCAGGTCGCGCACGCCACGGTCGAGCAGCGCGCCGAAGCGGCGGGCGGATGTGGCGGCGCTGCCGGGGTCGGCCGGGTCGTGGCCGGCGATGGCGTCCAGCAGCAGGGCGTTGTCGGCGACGGTGCGGGTCATCGGGCCGACATGGTCCAGCGTGAAGGACAGCGGGAAGACGCCGCGCCGGGATACCAGGCCGTAGGTCGGCTTCAGCCCGACGATACCGCAGGCGCTGGCGGGATTACGCACCGATCCACCGGTGTCGGTGCCCAACGCGAGGGGGAACAGGCCGGCCGCGACTCCGGCACCGGAACCAGACGAGGACCCGCCGGGATGATGCTCGCGGTTCCATGGATTGCGCGCCGGCGGGAACGGCAGATCGAAGCTGGGTCCGCCGATGGCGAATTCATGCGTGGACAGCTTGCCCATGATGATCGCACCGGCCGCGCGCAGCTTCTGGATGACGACGGCGTCAGCCTTGGCGATGTTATCGACCAGGATTTTCGAGTGCGCCGTGGTCGGCAGACCGGCAACATCGATGATATCCTTGATGCCGATGGGAACGCCGTGCAGGGGGCCTCGGCTGCGACCGGCGGCGATTTCGGTTTCCGCGATGCGGGCGGCTTGCAGTGCCGCATCGGCGTCCAGGCGGATGAAGGCATTCAGTTTGGGGTCCAGTGCCTCGATTCGTTGCAGCAGCGCGGTGACCAGGTCCACCGGCGACAGGGTTTTCGCGGCGTAGGCCTGTGCGACCCGGGTCGCCGACAGCCAGTGCGGCGCGGTCATAGGGCGACCCCAGCCCGCATCGGCGGCCATGGTTCGGCAGCGGGATCGGTCGGGACCTGAACCGCGCCGGCGTTGTTCAGTGCCTGCTCCGCCGCCGCAAGCAGGTCTTCAGGGAATTCGGCGAGTGCCTTGTCCAGGCCGGCGGCCTTCGCCAAGGCAATGACGATGGGGTCCATGGCATCACTCCGCGATCGTTGTGCGGCGCGATCATGCGTTCTGTGGCGGCCCGGGGAAAGAGCCGGTTACCCGGCGCCTATTGTCAGCGCCCAGTGTCAGCGCCCGGTGTCATTGCGAACAGCTTGGCGACGCAGCACACTTGCGGCCCGTCCATACACTGAGGAGCGTTGCCGCGTCGCAACGCTCCTAACAAGAAAATAGCTTTGCGGCAGGCCAGCAGGGCGCGGGACGCTCTCGTTTTCCTCCAAGAGGGTCGGCCGCCGCCGGCCGGTACTAAATCGCAATGACAAACGCCATCGACAGAATGCGCTTATGGGATAAAAAAAGGCGGTATGGCCGGGGGAGAGGCCATACCGCCAGAGTTGGCCGCGCCATGCGCGACTTTCGGGGAGGAAACAGGACACCGCCGCAGCGGCGCCGGAACCGTATGTAGCGTCAAAATATTTATAAATAGTTAACAAGTCTGTGCGCGAACCGATTTTTGGGCTGCACTCACATTAATTTCATCCAGGGAGACGTCGTGCATGAGCAATCTACCGTTGGTCGGACTGAAAGTGCTTGAAATCGGCCATTATATCGCGGCGCCGTTCTGCACCCGCATCCTCGCCGATCTGGGCGCCGAGGTTATCAAACTGGAGCCACCCGGAGGCGATCCGTTTCGCGGCTGGGGGGCGGCGAAGGATGGTCACTCGGTATGGTTCAGCATTCATGGGCGCAACAAGCTCTCTATCGAACTGGATCTGAAGAAGGATCGGGACGTTCTGCTGAAGCTCGCCGCCCGTGCGGATGTGCTGGTGGAGAACCTGCGCGCCGGACAGTTGGAGCGGTTGAAGATCGGTCCGGATGCGTTGCACGCCGTCAATCCGCGGTTGGTGATCGCTCGGATTTCCGGTTACGGGCAGGACGGGCCGTATCGCGACAAACCGGCTTTCGGCGCGATCGGAGAGGCCGTGGGCGGGCTGCGGCATTTGACCGGGCATCCAGGCGGGACGACGGATTTGCCGCCGCCGCGCTGCGGGATCTCCATTAGTGACGATTTGGCTGGGTTGTATGCGGCTATCGGCCTGCTATCTGCGGTATGGCAGCGCGACGCGATGGGCACCGGCGTCGGCCGGGTGATCGATGTGAACC
>JAYUEJ010000258.1:0-2036 GCA_043739265.1 Rhodopila sp.
ACGGCGGCGGCGATGTTCACCGTGCCGATCGGGGCGATCCTGTTCGGGTATTGTCTGCCAGTCACGCAAACCCCGCGGAACGTCACTGCGTTCGTCACCGGATTGGATCTCGGGCGCTAGGGCGTGTTGAACGTCATCAAGGGCACATACCTGATCCTGGGCCGCCTGATGGACGCCATCGCGACGATCGTCCTGACGGTGCCCATCATCCTCCCGATGGTCACCGAGCTGGGGTTCGACCCGGTGTGGCTGGGGGTGATCATCGCGATGACGGTGGAACTCGGTTCGATCCACCCACCGTCGGCATCTCCCTATTCGTCATCAAGACCGTGGTGAAGGACGTGAGTTTCTCCACCATCTTCAAGGGTGTGCTGCCGTTCATGGCCACCGACCCGATCCGGCTGGCGATCCTGATCGGGTTTCCAAGCATCGCGCTATGGTTGCCGTCACGGATGTAGGAGCCCGCTCACGTCGACCCGGTGATACACGATCAGCTTCGGCGACCCAGGTATACCCATCGGGATCAACGTCTCCAATTCATCCAGCCACACATGCCCCTCCGCTCGGTATGGCGCGAGCGCGGCGGCGGGAAACCGGCTGCTCAACGCCGCCGCCGGCCTCTTGTCCGTTATGGATGCTCGAACGTAATTAGTCAGCGGCACTGCTGCGCCAACGGCAACGCCCCGCCGGAACGACACCAGATCGGCATCGAACCCGGCCCAACGTTCACCGTCGTAGATGTCGTAGAAAACCGTGACGATCACCTGCTCGCCATCCAGTGTCAGCGACGGGGCGAAGGAGAATTTGATGCCACGCGCGTCGTCGCGGCGCACGAGCGGGATCGGTTCGCGCCAGGCGCCCTTCGGCTCGCGGTAGGCATAATAGGCCTGATCGTTGCCGTAGATGTGAGAAATACCGGTGCCGTGCCACACTAAATGCAGGCCTCCCGCGCCATCGGAACCGATCCGCACCCAATCGGCGAGCGAATCGTTGGCACCCACGGGAGCGGCCCAACCTGGGAAAGCGCCTAACACGTCCTGGGGATTGGTCCATTGTCCCTCGGGCGTGCGGCGGATGGTGCGGAGTTGCCAGTATCCGCCCGACCCCTGGGCTTTGCCCTCTTCTTTGGGGTCGTGCACGATGCTGCTGAAGGCCAGGATCGTGCCGCCGGCGGGATCGGCGGCGAGGGACGCGGTTTTCATATGCTGGCCGGCTGGCAGGGGCACCGGCTCCGCCTTCCAGGTCTGGCCACCGTCGGTGGATATCGCGAATTGCCCGGCGGCTGTTACGATCCGCACGCCGCTCGCGTCTGCCTGGATCGAGGGGCCGACATCCCGCCCCTCGCTTTTCGCACCGGTATCGACCACCGGCCCCCAGATGTAACCGGACGGGCCGATGGCCAACCGCCGCACACGCGCCGAGCCGCCGCCCTGCCAAACGACGAAGACAGAATTGGTGACGATGGCCAAAGCGGGGTAGGCATTCCAGTCGCCGGGGGTTTTGTCGGCAAGGTAGACCGGTGGGGTATCGAACTGCACGGCACCGTCCGGGGCGACGGTCAGTCGGCGGTAAACTGGCCCGACCTGAGCGCCCTGCCGTCCGCTATCGACCCAGACCATGTGCACATGCCCGGCGCCATCCCGGCCGATGCGGGTGGCATTGTTACCGGCTGTGGCGTTCTCGTCGCCGGAGAGCCCAGCTTGCGTCAGGCCCGCAGGCAAAACGACCGGATCGGCGGCCCAGGCCGCGCCGACGTAAAAACTCAGCAGAAATGCCAGGATGCGCACGGTTTTCTCTCCATCGTCATGGCCGAATGTATCAGGGTCATCTATGGTCCAATCCTACGCCGACAGACAGCCGCCACCAAGGCGGCCTTAATCCATCGAGACGCCACCCTAATGCTCCTCCGGTCCTTGCTCGCTTGCCTCTGCCTGGTTCCTGTTGTCTGGATTTTGGCGATTTTCCCTGTTTCGCCCTGGCTGCTGGCGGCGGCAGTGGCGCTTTACGCCGGGCTGCTGTGGCGCTGGCCGGTACTG
>JAYUEJ010000259.1:0-2035 GCA_043739265.1 Rhodopila sp.
CGGCCGAGCTGGCATTCCCGCAGCATATCGGACCTGGCCACCCAGGCCGGGTAACCCCCCGGAAGAAAGGCCATCGGAAAACCAAGGACATAGAGCCACGCAGCCAGCAGGACGGCACAGAACACCGCGCCAAAACGAAGCAAATAGCCGTCGAAGGAAAGCCGCATGGGCCGCCGCACACTCCATCAAACGCCAGCCGGTCCGTCAGGGCCGGCCATGCCGGTTCGGGCGAGGCAACTGCGGACTCCGATCGGGGGCACGGCCGGGCGGCGGTTCGATACAAGCCCATCCAGGAAATGTCCAACAATCCCAGCGAGCCGGACAGCGGGCCCGGCCGGCTGGGCCACCAGCATCGCGCGCCCATACAGCCGCTTATGGGAACGCCCGCGGGACGCCCTCCATGCGAGGGATTGCCCAGGCGGCTCCGTCCGTTCTGCTTTCATTTGCCCTAACGTTCGGATATAGGCCGATAAATATCGAGTACGAAGCAGATTTCCATGCAAGGCACCGATCTTTATTGGCTCCTGCGGCACCGGACCTGGTCCGAGGAACTGGCCCGGATCGCACCCGGTGATCCGGCGGAAACATGGCGTGCGTTCGTGGCGCTGGCCAATACCCAGATGAGCGGACTGGAAACGATCCGCCTCGACCGGCGGCGCGCCAGGCTGCTGCCCGAGGGATGGTCAGGCGTGGGGCCGGGCATGGAACAGGCGCCGTTACGGCTCGCGGTGCTGGCATCGTCCACCGTCGACCATCTTCTGCCGGCGATCCGGGTCGCCGGGATGCGGCGGGGCCTTTGGATCGAGACCTACACGCCCGAGTACGGCCAGTACGCGCAGGATCTGATGAACCCGGCCTCTGGCCTGCACGCGTTCAAACCGGACGCGGTGCTGCTGGCCCAGGATGCGCACGATCTGACGCGGGGGGTGGAACAGGATGCCGGTGGGGCGGCGTGGCTGGACCAGCGCATGGCGGCGCTGACCGGGCAATGGGCCGCCGCGCGGCGGCAATTCGGCTGCCAGGTCATCCAGACCATTCCGCTGCCTGTCTTTTCCGCCCGTTTGGGTAACAACGAACACCGCCTGCCCTGGTCGCGTGCCGCCGCCTTGCGCCGGCTCGGCACGGCGATGCGGGACCGGGCGGACGAGGCGGGTGTGGATCTTCTGGCGCTGGACGACAGCGCCGCGCGGGACGGGCTGGCCGCCTGGCACGATCCCGCGCTGTGGCACCGGGCGAAGCAGGAAATCCATCCCACGGCCGCGCCTCTGTTCGGCGATCTGGTGGGCCGGCTGCTGGCGGCGGCGCGCGGACGCTCGTTCAAGGCGTTGGTCCTGGACCTGGACAACACGCTGTGGGGCGGCGTGATCGGCGACGACGGTCTGGCCGGCATCAAACTGGGACAGGGCAGCGCGGCCGGAGAAGCGCACGCGGCCTTTCAGCATTACGCGCGCGACCTGGCGCGGCGCGGCATCATCCTCGCCGTCTGCTCGAAGAACGACGAGGCGAACGCGCTGGAACCGTTCGTCAGCCATCCGGAAATGGTGCTCCGGCGGGATGACATCGCCTGTTTCGTGGCGAACTGGACCGACAAGGCCACCAATCTGCGCACCATCGCCAGCACCCTGAACATCGGCCTGGACAGCTTGGTGTTCGCCGACGACAACCCGGCGGAACGCGCCATCGTCCGGCGGGAATTGCCGATGGTGGCCGTGCCGGAACTGCCCGAAGACCCGACCCTGTATGGCACCTGCATCGCCGATGCCGGCTATTTCGAGGCGCTGCGCATCACCGCCGAGGATCTCAGCCGCTCGGCGCAATACCAGGACAATGCCCGACGCCAGGCCGTGGCCGCCACCACCACGGATCTACCGGCCTATTTGCGCAGCCTGGAGATGCGCGCGCCGTGGAGCCGGTTCGACCGCGTCGGCCAGACGCGCATCGTGCAACTGATCAACAAAACCAACCAGTTCAACCTGACCACACGGCGCGTGACGGACGAACAGATCGCGGCCTTGATCGACGACCCCACGGCGCT
>JAYUEJ010000260.1:0-6159 GCA_043739265.1 Rhodopila sp.
GAAAATCCAGCCGGCGGTCAACAGTTGGATCGCGCGGACTACGTGCGGCTGGATGCGGCTGGGACACCGACGGCGGGGCAGGGTGTCTCGCTGTTCAACCGTTCCGGCCTTAGTCAACGCGGCACCGAAGACTGGTTCGCAGCCATCGCCGCGATCGATCGCGAGGCCCGCCTGGATGGAAAATTCGTAGCCGCCAGCATCGTTTATGCCGGCGCCGAGGGTGCCGTCCAAATCGCCACGGCAGCGCGCCAGGCCGGATTGCGGGTGTTCGAACTCAACGTCGGCGCACCGCACGCGTCGGAGGCCGCGGCCGGCGCCATTGTCCAGGAAACCGACCCTGACCGTCTCACCGAGCTCGTTCGGCGGGTTCGGACAGCGAGCGAAGGCATGCAGCTTTGGGTCAAACTGACCGGGTTGTCGTCGAACCTGCCCGCCCTGGCGATCGCCGCCGGACGGGGAGGAGCGGACGCGGTCGGCATGATGGGCCGCTTCATGGGCATGCTTCCCGACCTTGAAACGTTCGCCCCGATATTGGGCACCTCCGCGGCCTATGGCGGCGGCTGGGCGTTGCCGATCGTCTGCCGCCACCTCGCCCTGACACGACGCGCGGCCGGCCGCGAGCTGCCCTTGATTGGGACCAACGGCGTGCGCTCCGGCGGGGATGTCATCCGCATGGCGCTGTCGGGGGCAAGCGCGGTTGAAGTCGTCTCGGTCATCATGCATGAGGGATTCGCCGGCCTGACCCGGGTGATCGAGGAAACGAATTCATTTCTCGGGCAGCGCGGAATCACGTTCCGGGATGTGATCGGACGCGCCGCCGACAGCCTTGCCAGTTATGCCGAACAGCCCGAAACACCGGGACGCTGGCGCGATTTCGTACCACCCGAAACACTGGCCGTCTGAAACACTGGCCGTCTGAAACATTGGCCGTCTGAAACATTGGCCGTTTGGCCGTAAGGGAAACAACAGCAATGAAACTGATCGACCTGAGCCGCGAGATCCACCACAAGATGGCGCGGCTGCCCAATCATCCCATGGTGATCATCGCGCCGTTCTCGACGCATGACGAAAAGCGCGTGGTGGACGGGTACACGTTCTCTTCAGCGGTGACATCGCTGAACATGGGCGATCATTCCGGCACCCATGTCGATGCGCCGCTGCATTTCGATGAACGGCCGGGCGCGAAAGGCATCGACGAGATGCCGCTGGAAAATTTCTTCACCGAAGCGGTCTGCCTGGATCTGTCGCACAAGGAGCTGAAAAGCGACATCGGCATCGACGATTTGAAAGCCGCTGAAACCGCCGCCGGCATTGAAATAAAACCCAAAGACACCGTTCTGCTGCACATGGATTTCTACCGCCGCACCTACGGCACGGACGCCTTCATCACCGATTTCCCCGGCCTGACCAAGGAATCCGCCACCTGGCTGGGCAACAAAGGCATCACCATGTTCGGCGTCGAAGCCGTCAGCCCCGGCCGCCCCGGCCGGTCCAACTTCGAAGTGCATCACGTCTGCCGGGACCTGGGCTTTACCCATATGGAGGGGTTGATCAACCTTGATCAGCTTGTCGGCAAGGGACGCTTTCGCTTCATCGGATTTCCGCTGAAAATCCGCGGCGGCACCGGCAGCCCAATCCGGGCGGTCGCCTGGCTCGATCGCTGACAGACTGCTCGGTTTCGATCTTTTATCATAACGATCGACGATGAAACCGGCTCGCATCCGCCTGATCGTGATGGCCCGGACAACATGCCGGACCATCACGACGGGCGCGGCGGAGGACCGTTACGCGTTCGCCTTATGCATGAATTCGGCGATCTCATCGATCACCGGCATCGCGGTGCCGGCTTTCTCCGATTCGACATTGAAGACAACTCGTTCCACGCCCAGATCGGCGTAGCGCTTCATCAACTCCAGCTCCCGCTTCGGAAACCATACCGTAATGGCGATTTCGTCCGGGTTGCGGCCAGCCTCGGTCGCCATCTTGCGGAACTCGGGAATCAGGTCGCCGATTTCCTTGTAGCCACCACGCGCCGCCTGCGGAATCCAACCATCACCGTAACGGATTGCCCGGCGGGCGGAGTAGGGGAACGCGCCGCCCACGATAACCGGGGGATGCGGCTTCTGCACCGGCTTCGGCCACGTCATCATCGGATCGAAATTGACGAATTCGCCGTGATATTCGGCTTTCGATTGCGTCCAGATCTGTTTCATCGCCTCGACGCGTTCCCGTGCCGCCTTGTGACGGTCACCGAATTTGATCCCATGGTCTTCCAGTTCGTCCTGGTTCCAGCCATTGCCGATCCCGAACAGAAACCGCCCGCCCGAGACCTGGTCGATCGAGGCAACCAGTTTCGCCGTCTGAATCGGATCGCGCTGCGCCACCAGGCAGACGCCGGTTCCGACCATCAGCGTCTTGGTCGCCATCGCCGCTGCCGTCAGCGAAATGAACGGGTCCATCGTGTCATAATACTTTTTCGGCAGGTCTCCACCGGCGGGAAACGGCGACTTCCGCGACAGTGGTATATGAGAGTGTTCCGGAGCCCAAACGGACTCGAAGCCGCGTGACTCGAGAGCCTGGCCAAGCTCACCGGGGGCCATTGAGTAGTCGGTGAAGAACATGGATACGCCGGATTTCAGCATGTTGGTTTCCTCCTGCTGTTTGCACCCGGCGATGGTGCGCTATTCCGGCGCATTTTTCCAGACCCGGGCCGGACAGGCCAGCGAGCGGCCAGGCGACCGTTGCTAAATCCGGTTTGGCAAGGCGCGTCTGGGTGCCTGCGTGAATTTGGCCGCGATGGCCGCGAAGCCGTTCGGTGTCGGGTGCAATTCATTGCCCCATTGCGCCGGTCCAGGCGACAAAGTTTCCTGAGTTCGTACATAGATCAAATTCATAAACGGACCTCGCTCGGGCTGATGATCGGGGCCCCATGGTTGCCGGCCACCTCTGATCTGCCGCCGCGGCATCACAGCACCAGCACGGGAATTCCCCTTGCGCGGGCAATGCGGGAGGCATCGTCCATACCCAGATGCAGCATCGTCTGCCGGGTCAGGATCACGATGCGTTCCCGCGCACCGATCAGCGCACGCATCACGTCGTCCAGCCGTGATCCCGCGGCGCCGCGGATCGTCAGCCGGTCGGGAGCGATGCCCAGGCCGGAGGCGAAGTCCTTAAGCGTTGCCGAGGCTGTTCCAGTTTCCGGGGCCACGACCAGCAGCCGCTCGTGGTTCGTCTCGGCCATCCGCGCCGCCAACGGCAGATCGGTATCGTCCGCCCCCCCCACAACCACGGCCACCGGACCGGTTCGGCGCGCGGCATGGTTCGGCGCCAGCAGCACCGATGCCCCGGATTCTTCGGCTGCAAGCAGCAAGGCAGCGGCGAACGGGTTGGCGCCCTCCATCGCTGGCATCACGACGATATCGGCCGGTGTGCAGACCCCCGCGATACACAGCCGAGGCTCGCCACGCAGCACTTCAAAAGCGGCGGCGATGCCCAGCGCCTCCGCCGCCTGGCGCAGACGGCGATGTTCGGTTTCGGCCGCGAGCCGCAGCTCCGCTTCCAGCCGAACGGTATCCATCTTCTGCCATTGATGGGAGGGCAGCCGGATCTCCCGCGCGAAAGGCAGGGCCGCCAGATGCAGCAGTGACTCGTCCTCAATGAACAATCCGTGCAGGTCCAGGCCCAGGCCGAGCGCGAACTCCGCCGCCACCCGCATCGTGGCGTCATCGGCATGCGCCTGCCCCAGCTCCAGGATCAGCCGCCGGTGCATCGTACGCGTGGTCTGGCTCATGACAGATCGTCCTTGCTGGCGGCTGCCTTGCGCAGACTGGCGAAATGCGCAAGCCGATCCTCCACGGCGCGATTGACCGAGCCTTCTGGGTAGGTCCCATCGGCGGCGCGTTCGCCGGCCGGATGACCGCTCAGCAGCGCGATACCCTCGTCGATCGAGGCGATCGGCCAGATCGAGAACCGATCGGCGGCACAGGCTTCCACTACATCGGCGCGCAGCATGAGATGACGCGCATTGGCGCGCGGGATCAGCACGCCCTGGGTTCCCGTCAGACCGCGCGCGGCGCAGATATCGAAGAACCCCTCGATCTTCTCGTTCACCCCGCCGATGGCCTGCACCACGCCGAACTGGTTGACCGATCCGGTCACCGCCAGGTCCTGGCGCAACGGCACTTCGGACAGCGCCGACAGCAGGGTGTAGAGTTCGGCCGACGACGCGCTGTCGCCGTCGATCCCACCATAGGATTGCTCGAACACCAGGCTCGCGGACATCGACATCGGCGTATCGCGGGCGTAACGGCCGGCCAGGAACCCGGACAGAATCAGCACGCCCTTGGAGTGCAGCGGGCCGCCCAGTTCCACTTCCCGCTCGATATCGACGATCTTGCCGACACCTGGCCGGACGCGGCAGGTGATGCGGGACGGCCGGCCGAAGGCGTAGCCGCCCAGGGACATGACGCTCAGGCCGTTGACCTGGCCGATGGAGGAACCGGCGGTGTCGATCAGCGCGATATCCTGGACAATCATCTCCTGACCGCGTTCGCGCACGCGGGCGTGCCGGCGGATGCGGTGGGCGATCGCGGTTTCGATATCCACGCGGGTCGTCACCGTTCGTTCAGCCTGTGCGGCGTAATGATTGGCCTCGATGATCAGATCGCGCATATGCTCCACTTGCAGGGTCAGCTTGCCGGAATCGTCGGCCAGGCGCGCGGCCTGCTCGATCGTGCGCCCGACCGCGGCGCGATCCAGCGGCAGCAGTTTTTCCTCCGCCGCGATACCGGCGATCAGGCGCGCGAGCAGCGCCTCCGAGTCCGGGGAGCGGTCGATCTCGTCGTCGAAATCCGCCAGCACCTTGAAGTAGCGGCCAATATCGGGGTCGAGTTGCGCCATCATATAATACAGCGTGCGGTCGCCGTAGAGTATGATCTTGACATCGAGCGGGATCGGATCGGGTTCCAGCGATACGGTGGTGGCAAAGCCCATAAACCGGCCGGCATCCTCGATCGTGACGTCCTGGCGTAGCAGCGCACGCTTCAGGGCGGGCCAACTGAACGGCTCGCTCAACAGGGAGCGGGCATCCAGCATCAAGGTGCCGCCATTGGCCCGGTGCAGGGCGCCCGCCTTGATCAGGCGGAAATTGGTGACCAGCGCGCCCTGGGTTTGCAGGTATTCGATCCGTCCGACCAGATTGGCCAGCGTCGGGTTCAGTTCCTCGATCACCGGAGCGCCGCCACCTTGATCGGCCTGGGTGACCAGGACATTGATCCCGTAGCGTTCCAGCGTGCCGCCCAGACGCATCGCCGCCATCATTGCGTTGTCGTCCTGGCCGTCCTGGGTGGTGAAGATCTGTACGTTTTCCAGCAGGTTGGTCTGGAACGCGTCGATATGCGTCAGCACCTTGGGCAGGTCGGCGAAAGCCGCACGGATGTCCGCGAAAGGCTGCATCACGGCAAATTGCGCGGTTTCGCGTTCCAGAGTGCGGATCGCGTCGCGATGCGCCTTTTCCAGCCGGGGCACGGCGCGCAGGGTGTCTTCCAGGTCCTTTTCCAGGACCTCGATCGCATCGCGCGTCGCCTTCTGTTCGGCTTCCGGCCAGGCGTTGAAGTCCTCCGGCGGCACGACCTTGCCATCGCGCGCCGGCGCCATGGCGAAGCCCGTCGGCGTGCGCAGGATGGCGATCCCGGCGGCAGTGGCCTTCCCATTCAGTTCGCCGAAGGCGGCCTGGTTTTTCGTCTGAATCGTCTGCTCGATCCCGCCACGCCGCTTCTGGTAGTCCTCGCTTTCAAAGATGGCCGGCAAAGAGAGTTTCAGCTCCTCGATCAGTTCGTGGATCGCCTTGTGCAAGACCGGGCCGCGCCCCGCTGGCAGGGAGATCGCAGTCGGCCGGTTTGGGGCGGCGAAATTGTTCACGTAAACCCAGTCCGCCGGCACCGACTGGCCGAACGCCACGTCCAGCAAAAGACCGCGGATGGACTGCTGAATGCGGGCGAAGCCGCCGCCGGTGGCGAAGATGTTGAAGCCGGGTCGGGTGATGCATGTGCCAAGGCCGATGGCTTCGCGCGCACGGGGCTGTTCGATCAGGCCGGGCAGCAGGCTTAGTTCCGCGGTGGTCTCGAACCCCAGCGCCGCGATATCGGTACTGCGATACAG
>JAYUEJ010000261.1:0-2030 GCA_043739265.1 Rhodopila sp.
GGTTACGGCAATGGCCCAACCCAATCCAACCGCCCTCTTCCCGCGGGCGATGGATACGTCAGGCCGTTATCGATGGGTCAGCCACCCTCAGCCAACTCGCCTCACTGTTTCTGACGGGTGCCGCGGGCGACACGGAAGCCGTACGCGACGCCGCGGGCCAGATGCTGGCCGCCTACGATCCGGAAACCGAGGACAAATTGCGCCTCGCCGCCAAGATCGTCGGCTTCAGCTTCCAGGCGATCCAGGCGCTCGGTCAGTCCGCCACCCCCGACATGCCGCTGAACCGCGTGTTCCGCCTGCGCAGCGGCGCCGTCAGCCTAAGCCGAACATCGGAGAAAGCCGAACGCCGGCTGGAACAACTGCAAAAGGCGCGCCGCCAGGGCATACTGGTTCAACCCGCTGAATCTCAACCCGAACCCGTCCAGGCCGAACCGGCGATCGAAAAAATCATCGATCTTATCGCGGATACCGGCAAGGTCGCGGCCCTCGCGAAGTCCAACGGCCTCACCTGGACCCAGGGCTACGATAAGCGACAGCAGGACCTGCGCATCGCCGCCTGCCTGCAACGAGCCGCGGCGCGCGTCGCCGCACCAGCCAACCTCACCGCGACCGTCCCGCCGCCTCGCGCCACGCAATCGGCACTCGGTGCCACATAGACGCTGGGCGGGCAGGTGCCGGTCTCAACACATCATTTAAAAGACGCGGGTCTGCTGCGACCGGCTGAGCCTGGAGGAGACGATTTGGGCGTGAACCCAGGCGCGATGAGCCCGTCGTGTTGACCGGGTTCGCCGATGGCCCGCGGCACATCAAGTGGGCGCTGAGCAAAGTCGAACGCGCCGGGTGATGGGACAGTCGTGTATGGCCAACGCACCTCGGCCGGAATGGGATACCGCATTACCGTGGCTACAGGGTGGCTGAAATGGGGGTTTGAACGTCGGCAAGCAAGCCAGGGTTTACCACGGAGGACACGAAGAACCACGGAGGGTCACGAAGAAGAAAAAACATCTCTTCGCGCGCAGCGCTTTCGAACGCAGCCGCCCCGGGAACCGCGGCCGAACGAAATTATTATTTCCAAACAACGATCATGATCCGCATCGCCGGGATACCAGACCGTCGATACCACTCCGCTTCCCCGTGCCCCTCCGTGGTTCTCCGTGTCCTCCGTGGCAAAAACTGGCTTGCCTGCCACACCCCGGACTGTGTCTTTGGCCCGTTGAATCATGACGGTTGGGCCACCCAAGAGACAATCAAGGCACCGCCACCACAACCCAAACACGATGATAACTATCCAGGCAACATTACCCAAAAGTGCCTTCGTTACTCCACCGCCCCAAGCACCAAACACACATTCTGCCCGCCAAACCCGAACGAATTCGAAATCGCATGCCGCACGCGCGCCGCCCGAGCAACGTTCGGCACGCAATCCACCGGCAGGGCCGGGTCAGGAATATCGTAGTTGATCGTCGGCGGCAGCAGCCCATGCCGGATCGTCATTACCGAGAATATCGCCTCCACCGCGCCCGCCGCCGTCAAACTATGCCCGATCATCGACTTGTTCGAAGACATCGGGATCGACCCGGCGCGTTCCCCGAATACGGCGGAAACCCCGAACCACTCCATCTTATCGTTCTCCGGCGTGCCGGTGCCGTGCGCATTGATGTAGCCGACATCGTCCGGCGCCAGCCCCGCATCCGCCAGCGCGGCCCGCATGCATGCGATGATCGGCTTGCCGTCCGGCGACGACCGCGTACGGTGGAACCCGTCAGCCACTTCACCGCAACCCTCGATCACCCCTAAAACAACAGCCCCCCGCGCCCGCGCGCTGGCCAGGCTTTCCAGCACCAGCGCCCCGGCGCCCTCGGCCATCACGAACCCCTCGCGGTCCTTGCTGAACGGACGCGACGCGGATGCCGGCGGATCGTTGCGGGTGGACAGCGCCGACAGCAACGAAAACCGGATCAGGCTTTCGGGGTTGACCGAACAATCCGTCCCGACCACCAGTGCTGCATCGGTTTCGCCGCGGCGGATCG
>JAYUEJ010000262.1:0-2027 GCA_043739265.1 Rhodopila sp.
ATCTCAGTGGTCTTCGTGGTCCTCCGGCTGCCTCCGTGTTAAAACTGCAAACCGAATGAACGAACGCGCGATTTACACGCTCCCCCTGGCCGGGACACCCCGCGTGTCACCCCCCCAAAGGGGCAACCGCGCAGCACGTCATGGACAAAGGGTGATATGGACCAGGCGGCTCTTTCATGAATGCATTGCGGGCAACAACCGAAACCTGCCCATCTGGCGGGATGCCCCGCGCCTCTCGTCACGCACGGAACGGTGCGTCCTGCGAGAATCGCCTGGTCACAAGATTACCCTCCGCCGTCATGCCTGGCCCCTTGAACGTTGGGGCGCCACTTGTCATCATCGGCCTATGTCCGAACCACAAAAGCCGTTCCAGCGCCTGGACTATCAGGCGTCCATCGACCGACCCAGACTTCAGCTACCCAATGGCAAGCGCGTCGCCGTCTTCCTGGTGGTGAACCTGGAGCGGTGGGACGTCGACCGCACCATGCCGCGTCAGGTGCTAACTCCGCCGCAGGGCGCCTCGGTGATCCCCGACCTGCCGAACTGGGCGTGGCACGAATACGGCATGCGCGTCGGATTCTGGCGGCTTAAAGCGGCGCTCGACCTGCACGGGATCGCGCCGACGCTGGCGATCAACGGCATCGTGCCATCTTCCTATCCGCAAGTAACGAAAGCCTGCCGAGATGCGGGGTGGGAGTTCATGGTGCATGGCCACCATCAGATGGCCACACATCTGGTCGAGGATCAGCGTGCCATGATCCGCGACGCCATCACCACATTGCGGGAGGCGGGTGGGCACGACCCCGTCGGCTGGCTGGCCCCCGGCCTGACCGAGACGCTGGACACGCCGGACCTGTTGGCCGAGGCCGGGATCAAGTATTGCGCGGACTGGGTGGTCGATGACCTGCCGGCGACTATCCGCACGACGCATGGGCCAATGCTGACCATGCCGTACAGTGTGGAATTGAACGACATTCCTATGATGATGATCCAACATCATCGGGCCGAAGAACTGTACGACCGGATCGTTGCCCAGTTCGAACGTCTGTATGAAGAAGCGGCGGACCAGGGTGCGAAGGTGATGGGCCTGGCGGTGCATCCCTATATCAGCGGCGTGCCGCATCGGATCGGCTGGTTCGAGCGCGCGCTGACTCACATGGCCAGTCGTCCCGGCACGCTGTTTTGGCAAGGAAGGCAGATCATGGACTGGTACCACAAGGCGACCGCATGAGTTTCATGGCGCGGTGGGGCCTGCTGAGCAAGGCCGAACGAGACGCGGCCTACAACAATTCGGCAGCGGTGGCGGACAGCCCGGTGCTGAACGCAGCGCGCGAAATGGGTTCGTCGGTGTTTCGCATGTCGCATTCGTCGCACCTGGACCTGCGGTTCGGTAAGCAGGAGCGCAACACCTGGGATTTGTTCCCGCGGTCCAATCCCGATGCCCCGTGTATCGTGTTTATCCATGGCGGCTACTGGCAACGTAACAGCAAAGAACAATTCGCCAACCTGATCGCGGGTCCTTATGCACGCGGCTGGGCGGCGGCGGTGCCGGGTTACACGCTGGCGCCCGACGCGTCGTTGACCGAGATCGTGGCGGAGATCAACGCGGCACTCGATTGGCTTGGCATTCACGGGCCGGCGCATGGGATCAACGGGAAGGTGGTGCTGTCCGGCTGGTCGGCGGGCGGCCATCTGACGGCGATGTGCCTGGGTCATCCACTGGTGACAGCCGGGCTGGCGATTTCCGGTGTGTTCGAATTAGGCCCGGTGCGGGACACGTATCTGAACGAGAAACTACGGCTGACGGAGCAGGAGATCGTTTCGCTATCTCCGATGCGGCTGCCGCTGGTGAATAAGCCACTGGCGTTCGCTTATGGGACCGCGGAGCTGGCGCCGCTGGTCTCCGATAGCCGGGATCTGCACGCACGACGGTCGGCGGCTCATCTGCCGGGGGCGCTGATCCCGGTGCCTCGGGCCAACCATTTTACGATTGTGCATGAACTACGGGACCAGGATGGATTGCTGAC
>JAYUEJ010000263.1:0-6141 GCA_043739265.1 Rhodopila sp.
GCCCAGCCGGCGGCTTTCAGCCCGATCAGCACGACGATCAGCGATCCCGGGCCAGGGGCGGCGCGGGAAATGGCGAACATGTCCAGGAACTCCCGTGCCGTCAGCCAGTGGTGCTGATCGACGGCGGCCCGCTGCATGTCCGGAATAATGCCGGCGCCGCCACCGAACGCCAGCATCGACAGCCCGGCGAACAGCCCAATGAGTTGCAGCAGAACGAGATTCATCGCGGCCGGGTCAGCCAGGCCAGCAGCAGGCTGACCGGCATCATCACCAACAGCACATGCACCAGGGAAAACCCCGCCACGCCGATCGACAGGGTGACGACGGCGGTCACGACGATGGGGATCAGGCCCTTGATGTTGCGCCGAAACAGGCGGACTCCGGTGCCGATGTTCAGGCCGATCGCCACCGCGCCCATCCCGCCCAGCGCACCGCTGATCCAGGCGCCGCCCGTCTGGCCCTGGCTGTAAAAATACAGCACGCCCAGCAGCAGCACGATCGCCACCGGCATGGCCGTCAGCCCGCAGAAGCATGCGATGGCGCCCGATGTGCCGCGCATCTGCGTGCCGATGAACACCGCCAGGTTGACGTTGGTCGCACCGGGCACGAGTTGCGACAGCGCATATCCGGACAGGAATTGCTGATCGTCCAGCCAGCCGCGCTTCTGCACGACCTCACGCCGGGTCCAGGCGGCGAGGCCGCCGCCAAAACTCATCATGCCGATGCTGACGAAGCTGGCGAACAGTGAGGCCAGGGCCGGTGAGCCGCGGGTTGGTCGATTTCCCATACGCCCATTGAACCCGTTTCGCACCGGCGGGGACAGAGCCAATGCAGGGCCGGCCTAAAGACAACCGCCGGACCCTGGCCGGCATCGAAAATCGTATTGAGCCGTCGCAGGCAACGAACCACCGGTCCGCTGCCTGCCAGGACGTGCTATTGCGGGCAGATCCTGAAGACCGCGCCGGTGCCGGGCATCTGCACCAGCGGCCCGTGAGTCGCGCCGACAAATTTCGAATCAGGGCCGCCCTGACCGAAATCCCTCACCGCACCATAATCCACCACCCACGCACACCCATCGGGACCCATCCGAAGATTCGTCAGCCGGTTCCAGCCGTGAATGCCGCTGACGAACGCCTGATCGAACGTGTTGTTGTGCGCGAACTCCGATATCGACAGCGCCAGAGGCCGGCCGGGTTTGCTGAAGTTGATCATTTTGACATTATGACCCACCTCATGCGCGGGGCTGGTCGCGTTCGGCGTCGAAAAGCCGAAATCGCCTTCCATCGCGTATAAAGCCGCGCCTTTTTCCACCGGCGACCGCACGAACGAGTCTGGAACGAAGTCGATCCCGGTAACCGAGGAATCCGCCGCCTCCGTCGCGATCGGTGACGTTATTTCCTGCGGCGGAAACGCCAGCACATCCTTGGTCGGCACGGTCTCGGCCAGGATCTTCTTCAGGCTGTCGGCGGTGCAGGTGCTCGGCTGGCTTGCATCATGTACGCACAGATCGTCGCCGGGACCGCCAACCGCGTTATAGACCGCCTGGCTTGACGACAGGAAGCCATACCGGTCCGGCCAACCATGGTAATCGGGACCGCCATCGTCCGCCTTGCGGGCGACATGGTAGTTGTCCGGCACGTTGTTCGACGGCCTGGCGCCTCGCTCGTCGGCACCGTTTTCGCCAACCAGCATCTCTCCGGCCAAAGCGTGGTCAAGCGGCGCGAAGCGGATCGCATAGCCGTTCCGGTAGCCCCACGAATAAGGCTCGATCGTCGTGTCAGGCTCGGACGAATGCAACCGCGCCCGCAGGATCGCGCCGTCGCAGACGCCGTGGTGCGACGCGCTTTCAAACGCTTTCACCACCTTGCCGGGACGTTGGACGCCAAACGCTGAATAACCGCTGGTCTTGACGCCGCCGCCGGAGTCAAAAACGTTGTCACTCAGGGTGATGTCGCGGCAGGGAATATCCTGCTGGTCGGTGCCGCCGCCATTATCCCGGCCGACCACCCCGCTGTTGGTGGTCGATCCCTGCGACCAGTAAATCCAACCCCCCTTGAACGCCAACTGTTCGGACGGATGATCGCCGGTGGGAAGGTCGGTGATGAAGGGAGTCACGTCGCCCGATTCGGGATCGATGATCACGATCCGCGAACTGTTGTTCTGACCGCTGGCATGCGTCGCCTGATTGGAATCGGTGGCGAACAGCCGCCCACCCTTCAGGCCCTTTTCGAACGCCAGATCGACCGCTGGCCCCGCGGCCTGCAGGCCGCCATGTGCGGTTGGCTTGCCCAACGGACCGCGCAGCAAGGTGCCGTCGTCGTCGTACACCATGACGTCTGGGGTGAACGGGTTGGTAGGATCGAACGTGCCGGAGCCGAACGATGCCTGTTCGTTGCAGACACTGGGAAGACCGTGGCCGGATTCCAGTATATAAACCTCAAAATGCTCTTTATTGCCACGGAATGCTATACCGGTCGGCGCATTCAGCCCGCCTTTAAACACCGAAACTTTATAACCGGGCGGAACGACAATGTCTTCGCCGTTGCCGGGATCGTAAAGGGCGGTGTTATCGGCGCATAGCGGGTTCGCCACGGTTTTGGCGGTTGCCGGCCCGGCTCCCCACAACAGCGCGCATGTGGCGGCGGATGCCATAAGTGTTGCTTTGAACATTTATTTTCCTCCTGATTCTATTTGCTTCGTCAAAACGACTTTGGCGATTGACAGCACACACCGCCCGGCGAACCGGCTTGCTGCCGGTGGCCATGAAGGGACGCTTGCCTGAACGCTGCCGCTTCAGGGATGCTGGTCAGGCTGGTGGATATCAGTATAGACAAGCAACAGTTGCGTTCTATAGTGATCCCCGGACGAAAACTGGATTCCGCCTTAACAAAGGTTAATTTATTTGGTATCGTCTGTCCAGAAGATTTCTGCCGACATCCACTATAAGAATCAGACAGCCACGAATAGTTGAAGTTATTGTCTGGATTCTGTTGGCCCTGGACAATGTGGATTGTCCTTTGACCAACTTATCAACCCTGACCGTCGGATTCAGAAACTGCTCCGAAATGGATGCCGCCTCGCGCGCCTTATCAGCGCCGTCCGGTCCGATATACGCGCGACGTTGGTGGGGTGGCCACGCGCCCCATCATGCCCTCATATACCAAAAATCCGCGGCGGCCGGTCCAGGGTGCGGCCAGCAAACCGCCGTCAGGAGTCGAACCATGCAATACCGCCCGCTGGGTCAAAGCGGACTGAAGGTCTCCCCAATCTGTCTGGGCACCATGATGTTCGGTGGCGCCACGGACGACCCGACCGCCGCGCGCATCGTGGCGCGGGCCAGGGACCAGGGCGTCAACTTCATCGACACCGCCGACGGCTACAACGGCGGCAAGTCGGAGGAAGCGGTGGGCCAGGCGATCGGCGAACACCGGTCCTGGTGGATACTGGCGACGAAATGCGCCAATCCGACAGGATCGGGTCCCAACGCAAGCGGCCTCTCCCGCCGCCACATGCAGCACGCCGTGGAAGCTAGCCTGCGCCGCCTCGGCGTGCAGGAGATCGACGTGCTGTATCTGCACAAGGAAGATCATTCCACCCCCTTGGCAGAGACGGTTCACGCCCTGGCGGACCTGATCCGATCCGGAAAAATCCGCTATTTCGGAGTCTCCAACTACCGAAGCTGGCGCGTCGCGGAAATCTGCCGCCTGTGCGATCAGGCTGGGATCGACCGCCCGGTCGCCAGCCAGCCGCTGTACAACGCGCTGAACCGCGAAGTGGAAACCGAACATTTGCCGGCATGCGGGTATTTCGGGCTGGGCGTCGTCCCCTACAGCCCGTTGGCGCGCGGCATTCTCACCGGGAAATACCAGCCCGATGTGCCGCCACCGGCCGGTACCAGGGCAGGGCGGCAGGACCGGCGGATGCTGGAATCCGAGTGGCGCCAGGAAAGCCTCCTTATCGCCCGCCAGATCGCCGACCATGCTCGGGCCAAGGGCGTCTCGCCGGGCCAGTTCGCGATGGCCTGGGTGCTGAACAACCGCTTCATCACCGCCGCGATCGGCGGCCCAAGAACAGAGGCGCAGTGGGAGGATTACCTCGGCGCGTTGACCTGCACCCTGGATGCGAAGGATGAAGCGCTGATCGATCGCCTGGTCTCACCGGGGCACCCGTCAACACCGGGCTACAACGATCCGTCGTATCCGATCGAGGGGCGCCAACCGCGCGGGTAACACCGGGTCGGGGAGACAGGGCAAGCATCTGCCTCCGCTTCGTCGATCCAGTAGTAAGGAAATGTGCGTTGTCGGTCCGAGGTGTGCTATGGTGTCGGGATGACAGCGAAAATCCTCAATGACGCGATGAAGCGGGTCGAGACCTGGCCGCGGGAGGCCCGGGAGGAGCTTGGGCACATCGCACTTGAGATAGACGCGGCTTTGAAGGGCGGCATCTATCGCGCCACGACCGACGAATTGGTTGGGATTGATCGTGGTCTTGTTGCTGCCAACAAGCGGCGATTTGTTGCACCCGCCGATGTGGAGGCAGTGTTCGCCAGGCACCGCCCGGCATGAAGGTTGTCTATACCGACGAAGCCCTCCAGGACCTCGACGACATTCTGAGCTTCATCGCCGAGAATTTTCCGTCGGCGTTTGATGGATTCGAACTGGGGCTACGCGCGGTCGAGCGCCGGATCGGCCAGTGGCCGCAAAGCGCCCGACAGGTCGCAGACCGTCCGGGGGTTCGGGTGCTTCCCCTTGTTCGGTATTCGTACAAAATTTTCTGTCGGATAACCCCGGAGGCGGGCGAATTCCTCCACCTCCGTCATACCGCGCGCCGAGAACCATAGCGGTCGAAGGGCTATGCGGATGGCCTAAAGCGAGGGACAACAAACAGGGCTGCGTATCCGCGCATTTTCTGATATATGAACCGAAGTGTCCTCGTAGCTCAGCCGGATAGAGCACCAGATTCCTAATCTGGGGGCCGTGCGTTCGAATCGCGCCGGGGACACCAAACTTTTTAGGCCTTGGATGAAAATGCCGGCAATTAGTGCTTTCTCAAATTCAACTCTAACCGGGCTTTTACCGGGCACCGCCGTGAAACGCTGTTACATAAGGGCCATACTGCCACCTTGATCAGCCGAGCCACGGGCGCTAGGCGCACGCGATCGGCGGGTGATGGTGGCATAGATCTGGAGCCAATTTACGCCAGATCTATGCTCTTAATCGGCAGCGGCACGGCACTCCAGCGGATATAGGCAGATCGGCGCCATAAATTATCAGCGACCCGGCATATGCCAAAATTCTGCCGGTAAGCGGCCAAATATATAGGTCGATTAGTCTCCCCAAGGCTTGGGTTCACGCACCGCAATTTTTCTAAGGCCGGCAGAGCGGATGTCCCGTATCTTATCCACCGACGCCTTCGCTTCGCCCTCAATGGCGTCATGCGCGGCGGACGCATCAATTAAATGCTTTTGCAGTCGGACGATATCGAGGTCCCGCCATACTACGTAGCCCATTCGGCAGGCACACAGCGCTATACACCCGCCAATGGCAGCAGATGACCCAATTTGTGCCCAAATGGGCCACATGCCCTTCACTTCGTCCCTTCCGACAACCGTAAGTGCAACGATGCCGGCGAGAGAAGCAGCGTATAACGCTATAATTCGACCGTATTCCTGGGTGATTTGCACAAAATTCGACGTAAGGCGGCTGCGGTCATCGCGATCGAGGCTTTTCCAATCCAAGGTCGGCATCCCGCGGTTCAAGCGGACGAAGATGGCTGCAACCATAATTGACAAAGCAACCGTAAGTGACTGAAACGCCCCAAATAGTTGTACAATAGATACTCCCCAACCAAATAGGCAGGTTAGGAAAATTACTATTCCTATAGTGAGTAATCGTACCATCAGGCCTTAATTTTCCCATCTTTCACAAAGCGTGAATATACCTCTTGCAGTTGGTCGGACACGTTATCGAATTCAAGAAGATTGCTCCCGTCATGGGGCAGATCGAAGGGCATCCGAGTGCGCAGGATGGCATCACCATCTGACACCTTACCATCCTTTCCTTCGATCTGAACCTTGCCGTCAGTGAGGTCGGCTAGGTCATTTGCAATCTCGCGAAGCTTTTGACGAGATTGTGCTGTCCT
>JAYUEJ010000264.1:0-6138 GCA_043739265.1 Rhodopila sp.
TAGCACTGCATCGAATTTACCTTGGATATTCTTGAATGCCCGCAGGATCGGCTCTGCCGGCATGCCGCCTTTGGTGCGGAAGTGCCACTGCAAATAGCCGATCCAAAGCACCAATTCCGCAATCGCGGCGGCACGCGGGTTGATCTCCAACCCCAGGAATTGGTGCGGGTCCACCGTGTGGCGTTCGAGCCCGGTCAGCGCCTCCTGACCACCCAGGTTCATAAGCGCCTCCAGCACTTCGCCTTCCAGGCGCTTTAGTAACTCTAATGCGACATACAGGAAATTTCCGGTACCGCATGCCGGATCAAGAATACGCGTATTGCAAAGCGTTACGTGGAACGATCGAATGCTGGCCTGAGCATGCAACAGGCGCCCGTCAGACTTCTGTCGCTCCGCCGTGGACAGCGCTCGGTCCCAATCGACCCGCAACGGTTCGATCACGGTCGCAACGACCAACCGTTCCACATAGGCGCGCGGCGTGTAATGCGCGCCCAACCGGCGGCGTTCGGTCTTGTCCAACGCCTGTTCCAGCAGCGTGCCGAAAATCGACGGATCGACGTCCTTCCAGTCAGCCGAGGCGGCGGCGCGCAACTCGCCGATTTCCGCGCGGCCGAGCGGCAGGACGGTGCGCGTGCGGAAGAATTCGCCGTTGAAACGGCGGACTTTGGCTTCCAGCGCGAAGGCGAACTCGCCTTTGTCCATCGCCTCCCACAACTGTCCGACCATGTGGACGAAGCGGGACGAATCCGCCTCACAGCGTTGCAGTAAATCCCGAAAACTGTGTTCGGGTAGCAGTTCGGTCCCTGGCGAGCAGGCGAACATGGTGAACAGGCAGCGCATGAGGAACATCGCCACCTCCTCGGCGTCGTGGCCCTGATCCTCCAGCGCCTTCGACACCGCCGCCAGCCGTTCGGAAATGGCCCGCGTGACCCTGGCGGCGAGGCGTGCCGGGTCCAGATGCGCCGGGTCGGTCCAGATGGATGCCAGCCGCTCGCGGATGTCCGGACGGCGCAAGTCTTCCAGGTAGATACGGAAGGATTGGCGGTCGGGGAACTGCGCGTAGTTTTTCCCCTGGCCGGAGAAATCGGCATAAGTCTCGATCACATGCCCGACGTCGCAGACCAGGATGAATGGCGGCCAGCCGTGGTGCACCGGTAGTGCCCGCGCATAGCCCTCGGCCTGGCGGCGGGCGTTCAGCATCAGCACGTCCCAGGTGCGGCTGGCGTCGCGCACGCCGCGGACGGGTGGTTCCATGCCGGACAGATACTGGACGTCGAGTTGTTTCGCCCCGCCGGGCTGGCGCGACTGTTTCGCCTCCAGGACAAAGCAGTTACGTTTGTAGAGGTCGATGCGCCCGAGCCCTTCGCCCCCGTCGGCAGTTTGGCGTTTCACGGCGCGTTCGAAGACATAGTCGTTGTCTTCGGTGGTGGCGGCAGCGGGCGCCGGCCGAGGCACACCCAGAATGTCGCATAGTTCGGACAGGAACAGGGCATAGTTGGCGCGTTCCTGCCCACCCTCCTGACCCTGCCAGCGGGCGATGAAGGTTTCGATCGCGGCGGGGGCGCCGGTCATGCGGGTTTGTTATCGAATCGGATCATTGCGCGACGATAGGCGAAAAGATACCGTCGGGGCAAACGTGTTCGGCAATGCCGAGGAATGTGCGGCGTTAGATTATCGGCCGTCAGGCGAATGCCAAACGCGCCCGCCCCGGCTTTTCCCCCGGTTTCGCTGGATTCTGGGCGGCCGTCGGCCTATGTTTGGAAAGTAGGAGCAGCGACCCATGGATGGAATAACCAAATCCGACCCCCTGGAAGTAAGGGACCTGGCCTGGGAAGCCCGGATGATCGCCGAGGCTGAGGCCGAAGCAGACGCTGGGTTACTGATCCCATCGGCCGAGGTAAATGCATGGATCGATAGTCTTGGGACAGAAAATCCGCTGCCCATGCCAACCCGTCCGATGCGTCCGCGCTAACCGGACTTGCCTGGAATGCTCTGAACACCACCATCCGCTCACACCCAGGATATGTTCCACGGATACGGCGAGGTCCCCTGTAGCAGCCCCTTCAACCCCTTGCGATGCGCGGTCAGGATAAAGAACCGGCCCAGCACGACGGTGGGGACGGACTCCATCGCCTCCTGATGGATCGCCCGACCCAGGGCACGCCGAGCGTCCTCTGTTGGGGCGCGGGTCCATTCGGCGGTCAGTGTTTCGATTTTATCGTTACTGTAGGAACCAGCCCAGCCCTTGGCACCCAGACCGCGCACCACCGTGCTGATCGCCGGGTTGGCGATGGAGGTACCGAGCCACCAGTTGTGGAAAATCGACCAGCCGCCTTTGTCCACCGGGTCGGTCTTGGTCCGCCGTTGCGCCAGGGTGTTCCAGTCCATCTCCTGCATCTCGACGTTCATGCCGATTTGCTTGAGGTAGTCAAACGTTACATGGCCGAACGGTGAGATCGTGGGAACGTCGGCGGGGTTCAGGATCACCACTTTCTCCCCCGCGTAGCCGGCTTGTTTCAGCGCGACGCGGGCCGCCGCGATGTCCCCGGTCATGCTTTCACCGCCGATTTCCTCGCCATAGGGCGTGCCGCAGGGAAACAGCGCCTTGCACGACCGGTGGATGGCCGCGTCGCCGCCGGTGACCGCGCTCATATAATCGTCCTGGTTCATCCCCAGGCGCACCGCTCGGCGAATGGCGGGATTGTCGAACGGTGGCTGCGCGTGGTTGAAGCGCATGCAGCCGAAGAATCCCACCGGGTTGAAGTTCGTTACTGTCAGGTCGGCATTTTTGCGCAGTAGAGGCAGCAGGTCGGGCTGCACCTGTTCCCACCAGTCCACCTCGCCCTTTTGCAGCGCGGCCGAGGCGGTGGAGGGATCGTTGATGATGCGCCACTCGATCCGCTCGATATGCGCGACCTTGCCGCCGGATGCCCATTCGGGTTTTTCGTTGCGCGGCAGGTAGTTGGTGAATTTCTCATAGGCGCCGCTGCTGCCGGGAACGAATTCGTTCTTCAGGAAGCGGTAGGGGCCGGAGCCGATCATTTCGGTGTTTGGTTTGGCCAGATCGGTGTTGGCCAGACGTTCGGGCATCACCACCGGCAGCATGCCGTTGGGCTTGGCCAGGGCGTCGAGCATCAGGGGGAAGGGGGATTTCAGCTTGATGCGAATGGTGCGGTCGTCGGTGGCGCCCCATTCTTCGACGACGGAGCCGACCGTCTGGCCATAGACGTCGCGTGCCGCCCAGCGCCGCAGACTGGCGGCTGCGTCGCGGGCCAGCACCGGCTCGTTGTCATGGAACCGCAGGCCGGCGCGCAGCTTGATGGTCCAGATGCGGCCGTCATCGGACACGTCGGCTGATTCCGCCATCTGCGGCCGGGGCGTTTGGCTGGCGTCGAGGCCGAACAGCGTATCGAATACGTAATAACCGTGGGTGATCGAAACCTGTGTCGTGGTCCAGGATGGGTCCAGCACTGACAGGTCGGCGGTCGGGATATAGCGCAGCAGCTTGTTGGTGCCGGCAAGGTTTTGCCCGATGGCAAACCGGGACGGCACGGCCCCCGCCACGGCGGCAGCGGCGCTGGATGTCAGTAGAGCGCGTCGGCGCATGGTTTGGACCCTCGCTGTGTTGCCTTATACCGGTCTTGACGAATGTGTCCGGGCACGCACTGACCAATACGCGCGAGAGCGACGTTGCGCCAGCCGGTTGCCCGGGGTTTCGCAGGGGTGAAATCGGGTGACGGCGTGGCCGGCTGGATAACTCCATGCAAATGCTCTGGCGTCGAACCGGACAAGGTCCCACACTAAGGATCAAGCGAGACGATCTAAAATGGCTACTTCGGCCAACCCGCGGACGTGAGCCAAAGGCCATCTGAAACCATGTCAAACCTATCCCGACGCACGAATGGCCCGCTGGTTCCGTTCGCGCTGCTTGACTCTGTTGTCGCCTATTTCAACCCGCGGCGGGTAATCGTGTTCGGCTCTTTTGCACGCGGCGAGGCCGGTCCGGACAGCGATATCGATTTGCTGGTCATCGTCGATGACGACACGCCGGCGGAAAAGGTCACGTTGAAAGCAGGATTTGAATCCCGCAAATCCTACCACGAACCAGCGGATGTGATCCCGGTGCGGGAGACGACGTTCCAGCGGAATTCGCACATCGCCGGGACGCTGTCACGGGCCGCCGTTCTGGATGGGGTGGTCGTGTATGACCGGCCTTGATCGTTGGGAGCGCGTACAAGGTTGGATACGTCACGACCGAGAAGACGCGCGGATCGCTCCTGCGTGCCTCGTTCTCGATCCGCCGGCGTGCGGCGGCGCCGCTTATCATTGCCAGCAAGCGGCCGAGACATTACTCAAAGGATTTTTGGTGCAGGCCGGGGTCGATTTCCGCAACACGCATGATCTGGATAATCCGGGGGAAGCAGTGTCACCGCACTTCCCGGCGCTGCGGCCGTTGCTGACCAAGATGGGCGGCTGGACGGTATGGAGCGTTGCCTATCGTTATCCGGGAGAGGACGAATCCGAACCAGATCCCACCATCGACGAGCTGTCCCGGGCGTTGGAAACGATTGCTCAACTCGATTTTGCGCTACAATCGCTTGCGCCGTCGGCTGCCCCGGTCGTTTTAGACGGCGGTCACCGATGACCGCAACCCCACAGGAATCGGGTAATTTGGTTGGCACGGGCGAGTCTGGCCGCCTCGACGCCGCCCCCGACTACACCACCCCCGACTACACCACCATCGCCCGTCTGAAGGCCACGGTGGTCGAACGCACCGGCCTGCTGGGTAACGCCAGCGTCGAGGCCGGCCCGCAGCTCGTGTTCCGCCACTTCCTGAGTTTCGGCACCGACGCCCAACGCGCCGAATGGGCCGGCCGAGCGCTGTCGGTGGCGATTTCAGAACCGAACGTCGGCGCCCATCCGAAGCTTCTGACCACCCGCGCCGAACGCGTGGACGATGGCTACCGGATCACCGGCCAGAAAGCCTGGGTCACCAACGGCCTGTCCGCCGACGCCATCATCGTGTTCGCGATCACCGCACAAGACGCCGGACGCAAGCGCTACAGCGCCTTCATCGTCCCGCGCGACACAACCGGCCTGACCATGGCCGAAATGCCCGGGTTCCATGCCCTGCGCCCGTCCAAACACTGCCTCGTGAGCCTCGACGCCTGCCCGGTCCCCGCCACAGCCATGCTCGGAGACTCCGGATCAGCCTACGACCGCATGGCCCTGCCGTTCCGCGATATCGAGGACGCCGTCGGCAC
Organism: Rhodopila sp.; assembly: GCA_043739265.1. GTDB lineage: Bacteria > Pseudomonadota > Alphaproteobacteria > Acetobacterales > Acetobacteraceae > Rhodopila. Next base: position 5,265 of record JAYUEJ010000264.1, read on the forward strand.
CTTCGCCACCCTGGGTGCGCTGCGCCACGCGATTGGCCTGTTCGCCGGCGTGCCGCTGGAGCGAACCGAGCAACTCGGGGCGATCGTCGCCTTGACCGCCGTGTTCGCGGCGGGCGCGACATCGGTGGTTGCCCAGCTTGCCGCCGGCCGACTGCGCACCGGCGAAGCAGCCCTTGTAGGGTTGCGCGTGCTGGCAATCGATATCGTGGCCAGGCTCCGCCTGATCGCGGTCCCGGCAGCCACCGAAATCCTGGCCGACCTGGATGCAACACTGAACATCGCCCGGGGACCCCGTCTCGCGCGCCAGGTGCATCTGGGGGAAGCCGCCCTGCGGCCGTTGAAATCCGCCTAATGACCATCACCCGCTGCCATTGGGCGGAAAACGCCGGCGCCGTGATGCAGGCATACCATGACCACGAATGGGGCGTGCCGCACCACGACGACCGCGCCCTGTTCGAGCTGCTGACGCTGGAGGGCGCCCAGGCAGGCCTGTCCTGGCGCACCGTCCTGGTTCGCCGCGACGCCTACCGCACCGCCTACCACGGCTTCGATATCTCACGAATCGCCGCGATGTCCGACGCTGCACTGGACAGCCTGCTGACCGACTCGCCGCTGATCCGCAACCGGCTGAAAATCTTCTCGGTCCGCGATAACGCCCGCGTGGCGCTGACCATCACCGCCCAACACGGCAGTCTGGATCGTTACCTGTGGTCGTTCGTCAACCACACCCCGACCCGGGAGCTCCGCACTGACCGGTCGCAGGTGCCGGCCACGACGCCCACCTCCGACATCATGAGCAAGGCCCTGAAAAAAGCCGGCTTCCGTTTTGTCGGCTCCACCATATGCTACGCGTTCATGCAGGCCACCGGCATGG
>JAYUEJ010000265.1:0-18361 GCA_043739265.1 Rhodopila sp.
TTCAAATTACTCATGGGGTCATATCGAAACCATGGCGCCTTCCATGAGGCCTGTACTATGGAAATCGCAGACAAATTGGTCGCCCTCCTGGACCCGGTGTGGCTGCGCATAGGGGCCTACTGGTATCCAAGAGGCGGCATACCCATCGATGTGTTTTGGCAAACCGCCAACGCCCCCGCCGATGTTTGGATGCCGGCACAGGACGTGCCCCCTTATCGCGGGCGCGGCTAAAGCCGGATCATGGACACCGGGAATTCAACCGAGATCATGCCGACGCCGCCGATCGGAAAGCGGCCGGCTGACCCAAGAAGCCAAATCCGGGAAACCGCATTGCGGATCGGCTTCGATGCGCTGGGTTTCTGTCACGCAGACCTCGGCCCGGAAGCGCGCCGGCGACTGACCCACTTCATCCAGGCCGGCCATCACGGCGACATGGGATGGCTCGCGGACAGGACAGAGCAAAGAAGCCATCCACAATCTCTCTGGCCCGAGGCGCGGAGTGTGATTGTTGTCGGATTGTCCTACGCGCCAAAAGACGACCCCCTCGCGATCACAGGCCAGGCAAGCAACGGGGCCATATCGGTTTACGCCAGGAATCGCGACTACCACGATCTCATCAAAGGCAAGTTGAAACATCTGGCCCAGTTCCTGGTGTCGCGCTTCCCATGCCAGGTGAAGGTCTTCGTGGACACCGCCCCGGTCATGGAGAAACCCTTGGCACAGCGCGGCGGACTCGGCTGGCAGGGAAAGCATACCAATCTCGTTTCGCGCGCTCACGGTTCCTGGCTGTTGCTGGGGGAAATCTACACGACGCTGGAACTGAAGCCCGACGAAGCGACCACGGACCATTGTGGATCATGTTCGCGCTGCCTCGATATCTGCCCAACCAAGGCGTTCCCGGCCCCATACAGACTCGACGCCACCCGCTGCATTTCCTACCTGACCATCGAACACAAAGGGCCAATCCCCCTGGAATTCCGGAAGGCGATCGGCAATCGAATTTATGGCTGTGACGACTGTCTTGCGGTCTGCCCATGGAACAAGTTCGCCCAGCCCACATCGCACGAACAACTCATCAGCCGAGACGCTCTGAACGCGCCGCTCTTGCAGGCGTTGGCGGCATTGGACGACGCCGGGTTCCGCACGATGTTTTCCGGCTCGCCGATAAAACGCATAGGCCGGAACCGTTTCATCCGAAACGTCCTGATCGCGATAGGCAATTCCAACGACCCGGCGCTGCGACCGTCCGCCGAGGCGCTTCGAAACGATCCCGATTCTGTCGTGGCCGAGGCCGCCGCCTGGGCCGCGCAACAACTATCCCCGCCGCCGCATCAGCCTTCACCATGAATTTGCAACGCCCGCGCATACACGATCTTCCGCGGTAATCCGGTGGCAGTGCTCACAAGCGCCGCGGCATCCTTCACCGTCTGCGTGGCCAGTGCGGCCCGCAGCCGTCCATCAAGGTCCTCGGGATCGTCCGTCTCAGGTGGGCCAATCAGCACGGTGATCTCACCGCGGGCCGGTTCCAGGGTAAACAACGCCGCGAGCGAACTCACATTTCCGCGCTCCACCGTCTCGAACCGCTTGGTCAATTCGCGCGCGACCGCGGCGGACCGGTCTCCAAACACGTCCTGCAGGTCGCCCAGGGTCTCAAGCAGCCGGTGCGGTGCCTCGTACCAAACAAGCGTTGTTGATAGCCCGGCGCGTTCGGCGGCCCGCAAACCGCTGAACGCCGCCCGCCGCGCCGCCTGCTTTGCCGGCGGAAAGCCCAGGAACAGGAATGGCAGCGGCGGTAACCCAGACAGAATTAACGCGGTTACCGCCGCGTTTGGCCCGGGAATCGCGGTAACCGGCAGACCAGCCTCGATCGCCGCCCGAACAAGCCGGTAGCCTGGGTCTGAAACCAACGGTGTTCCGGCATCCGAAACCAAGGCGATCGTCTGGTTGATCCGTAGCCTCTCAAGAACCGACCCAATCCTGGCATCTTCATTGTGCTCATGCAGGGGTTCGGTTCGGGTATGAATGTCCATGGCTGCGAGCAGCCGCCCGGTCCGGCGGGTGTCTTCACATAAAATCAGATCACAGGCGCTCAGGGCGGTGCGGGCGCGGGCCGAGATATCCCCTAGGTTGCCGATTGGCGTGGAAACAAGCACAAGGCCATGCAGCGGGGCGGACAGGCCGTCCCGCTTGTCATCGGGGGACGCGGCCGATGCGGCAACGGGCATTCCTTCTCCTTATCTGTAGTCTGACGGTGTCGGGCTGCGGTGAGCAAACAACCGGACGATACGGACCGGGACGACAATTTGGCTCGAATGCGCCCTCCTCGCTAGGCCCAATCGCGTCGATGCCAGGTCGCACGCGGCAAGCCGCCGCGATTTTGCTTCCCCTGACCGGCCCGCGGGCGGGTGTCGGCCAGGTTCTGCTGCAGGCTGCACAACTCGCGCTGCAAGGTGATAACGCTATGTCGCTGGACGTTCTGGACACCGGTGGAACCGCCGCCGGTGCTGCGGCGGCAGCGCAAACCGCTGTCACGAACCACGACAGCCTGATCCTGGGGCCTCTGACATCGGCTGAAACCGCATCGGTCGCACCGATCGCGCGCACGGCTGGAATCCCGGTACTCGCTTTCACCAATGACGCGTCGCAATCCCAACCCGGCGTTTGGCCCCTCGGTGTTTCGCCGGATCAGCAAATCCGGCGTCTGGTCGTCGCGGCGCAGGCGCAGGGGAAAACGCAGTTCGCGGGACTGCTGCCGGACTCCGATTTCGGTCGAGCGATGGCAACCGCACTCAAAAAAGAAACCCAATCCGCCGGACTGCAACCGCCGAACCTACGGATGCATTCCCCCGGCATGGCTGCGATCACCCAAAGCGCACGAGGTTTGGCCGACTACGCCAACCGGCGCGGACCAATCGACGCCAAGGTCAAGGCCGCTCGGGCCCTGGGCACCGCGGACGGACGTCGCGAAGCGCAGGATCTGGTGAAGACTCCCATCCCGCCGCCGTCGTTCAATGTGCTGTTTCTCGCGGACACCGGGGATGCCCTGCAAGAAATCGCTGCCATCCTGCCCTATTACGATGTCGATCGTTCGATGGTTCAAATCGTCGGACCGGCCCTGTGGGCTGACCCCGCGAGTGGTTCCGCCGCCTTCCACGGGGCATGGTATGCGGCTCCCGACAGCAGCACCCGCGGCAATCTCGAACGCGACTACGCTGCGAAATATGGCGTCCCTCCACCGCCGTTGGCGGATTTAGCCTTCGACTCGGTTGAGGTCGCAAAGCTGATCGTCGGCCCCAACGGCAGCAATGTAGCCATCTTGACCCAGCCCGGCGGCTTCGTCGGAACCGATGGCTGGTTCACGCTTCTGCCCGATGGTCAGGTAAGGCGCGGGTTGGCCGTTTTCCGGATAGAACGCGCCGGCCCGGAATTGATCGATCCGGCTCCGCAATCCGCGTCCGCCGCGGGATTTTAGCCCGCTGCCGGCGCGCCGTTGACCCATACCTCATAGGTCAACGGCGGTCGGTATCAGCCTCTGCGAAGACCGACAAATCCAACCAACCGTTCAGCCTCACTTACAATCGGTTCAGCGATAGCCGCCGCCCGTTCCGCGCCGGATTGCAGCAGATCGACAAGCGCCCCCGGGTCGCTCAATCGCCGGTTGGTTTCCAAAGCAATCGGCGCCAGCTTATCCACCAGCAAGTCGGCCAGGGCGGTCTTGAACGGACCAAACCCCTGGCCGCCGTGCTCTCGCAACACCGCGGCAAGATCCGTGTCGGTCAGCGCAGCGTAGATCCCGACAAGATTCCGCGCCTCCGGCCGATCAGCCAGGCCTTCGACCTCGGACGGTAGCGGCATCGGATCGGTCTTCGCCCGCCGTATCTTGAGCGCGATTGTGTCGGCGTCATCGTTCAGATTGATGCGACTCTGATCCGATGGATCGGATTTCGACATCTTCTTCGACCCATCGCGCAAACTCATCACCCGCGCGGCCGGCCCAAGGATCACCGGTTCGATGTTCGGAAAGAAATCCACGCCGTAATCGTGATTGAATTTCTGCGCGATGTCGTTCGCCAGCTCCAGATGCTGCCGCTGATCGTCCCCAACAGGCACCCGTGTCGCATGATAGGCATGAATGTCCGCGGCCATCAGGTTCGGATAAATATACAGCCCGGCCGAAACGGTCTCGCGATCCTTGCCCGCTTTATCCTTGAACTGCGTCATCCGGTTGAGCCAGCCAAGACGTGCGACACAATTGAAAATCCAGGCAAGCTGCGCGTGCGCGCGAACCCCCGATTGCGGGAACAGAATATGGTTCACCGGATCCACGCCGCAGGCCAGCAGGACCGCCGCCATTTCCAGCGACTGTTGACGCAGCGCCGCCGGGTCCTGCGAGACCGTGATGGCATGCATATCCACCACGCACCAAAGGCACTCATGATCGTCCTGAAGCCTGACCCAGTTGCGGATCGCACCCAGGTAATTCCCCAGCGTGGGAATGCCGGACGGCTGAATGCCTGAAAAAACGCGCTGCATACCGTTCAAATCTCTGTCGTTGGGGCCGAACTGATGGCTGATCCCACCTCGCCGCGCAAGCGACGACGCGACATCATGCGGCCAATATCCCGAAGATCGTACGCGCCCAGCAGCGACGCCGCGATAGCATACGTCAGCATGCCAGCCCCGACCAATCCTCCCAGCGCGGCAAAGCGCAGCCACCCATGACCCGGGGGCGTTTCAAACAGCAATATTCGCAACCCCCAAAGCACGCCGGCCATCGCCATCGAGGCACCAACCATGCCGAGGCACCGCCGCCGAAGCGGCTTATCCGGCACGAAATGCCCACGTCGAACCAGAACCAACGCCAGGCCGCCGACATTGAAGATCGCAGCCACGCTGGTAGCCAAAGCCGGTCCAATATGCGCCAGCGGCACCATGAAGGCGAGATTCAAGGCCAGATTCAACGCCACGCTCGAAACCCCGATCTTGACCGGTATGCTGGTGTCACCCCGTGCGAAGAACGCCGGTGCTAGAACCTTCACCAACACGAAGGCCGGCAATCCAATCGCATAGGCGGCCAGCGACTGCGACGACAGCAGCACACTCTCCAGGCTGAACGCGCCACGGCCGAACAGTACCAGCATGATCGGATTGGCACAGACGATCAGCGCCAACGCGGCCGGCACAGTAAGAAAAAGCCCATATTCGATTGCCCGGTTGAGCGTCCCGATGGCCGCAGCGGCTTCCCCCGCTCTGACCTGCCGCGACAGCAGCGGCAACAGCGCTGTTCCAACCGCGGTACCAATCACCCCCAACGGCAATTGCTGCACCCGGTCCGCGAAATACAGCACCGACACCGTGCCAGGCGGCAACAGGCTGGCGATGATCACATCCACCGTCAGGTTAAGCTGGGTCACCCCCGCACCGACCAGCCCCGGGGCCATCCGCCGCATCAGCATCCGCATCTGCGGAGTCATCCTTGGTCGCGGAATCTTAAGCGCCATGCCACCGCGCCGAACCGCCATCATCAGCAAACCAAGCTGAGCCACACCTGATAGCGTGACCCCCCACGACAGCGCATGACCGACGGTCGGAACATACGGCGTCATCCAGAGCATGCAGGCGATCGAGACGATGTTGAACAGCACATAGGACGCCGATGCCGCGGCGAATTTCTCCAGCCCGTTCAAAACACCCGAAACCAAAGCGGCCAGACAGATCAGCACGAGGTACGGAAACGTGATCCTGGACAGGCTGACAGCCAAAGCGAACTTACCCGGGTCGTCGGCGAAACCCGGTGCCAGCACAACCATGAGTTCCGGCATGAATATCTCGCCCAGGATCGTCATGATCCCGAGCCAGAAGGCCATGACCGAAAACGCTTCCTGGGCAAACTGCTTCGCCGCGCCGGCGCCCTCGGTGTGCAGCAACCCGGAGAAGGCAGGAATAAACGCCGCATTGAAGGCGCCCTCGCCGAACAGCCGGCGAAACAGGTTGGGCAGTTTCAACGCGACAAAGAAAGCATCCGCGATAGGACCGGTCCCGATCAGCGCTGCTATCAGCATGTCGCGTCCGAAACCCAGGATTCGGCTGATCAGCGTCCATCCGCCGACGGTCAATATGCCCCTCAGCATCTCTGGTCCTGCACGGCCATGCGGTCCTTATTCATCCCGTTGCGGACGCGACAGAAGCTGCGTGATCGCCTGATCCAGCGTTTTGACCCCACCCAACAAATCCGCCACGGCGCGGCAAATCGGCAGCTCGACATCGCCTGCTCGGGCTACGAGCGCGGCGGCGGTGGCAACCCCCTCCGTCACGGCCGACCGGTTGGCCAGTATGGTCGCCAGGCTTTCGCCCCGGCCGAGCGCATGCCCCAGACTGAAATTCCGGCTCGAACACCCAGTACAGGTGAGCAGCAAATCGCCCAGTCCGGACAGGCCCATAACCGTCTCCGCCCGTCCACCCAGGGCGATGGCCAAACGGCATAACTCGCTAAGCCCGCGCGTCACCAGCGCCGCACGGGCGTTTTCGCCCAGTCCCGCACCGATGACCGCCCCCGCCGCTATAGCAATGACATTCTTGGCGGCGCCTCCAAGCTGTGCCCCGATCGGGTCATCATTGCCGTACAACCGGAACGTGCTGGTCCCCAGCATCGCGCGGACCTGCTCTCGAAGACCGGCATCTATACTCGCCACGACCGCCGCGGCCGGAAGCCCCATCGCCACCTCATGCGCGAAGTTCGGACCGGTCAAAACGGCGAGCGAGCGGCCAGGGACCACGTCCCGAACCACCTCCAGCGGCAGCAGATGCGTGCCCGCTTCGACCCCCTTGGCGCACACGACAATGGCTCCGCCCCCGGCTTGGAGGCGTGACAGCGACGAACGCAGATGTTGTGTCGGAACCACCCACAGCAGCAGGTCGGTATCGTCGGGAATAGCGTGACGCAGCTCTAGCGTGTCCGGCAGGCGAACCCCCGGCAACCGAGGATTTTCACGCACGGCGTCAATGCTGGAAGCCGCAATCGGGTTCCGCGCCACCAGTGCGACGCCATGTCCCGCCCGCACCGCATGAAGCGCCAGCGCGGTTCCCCAGGCGCCGGCACCGACAACCGCGATCTTACTCATCCGCCAACCTGATCAACTCTGTTCCTGCCCCGGGTTCGTGGTCGCCAAGCCCTTCCAATACCGCATTGCTCAGCAAGCGCGCCTGATCCTCGAATTGGTATGGTGGATTGATCACTAAAAGTCCGCATCCATTGAGCCGGTCGGGGTTGGTCGTCTCACGCAGATGAAGCTCGATCGCGACGATGTCGCGGATGCCGGATGATGCCATGTTTGCATGAAAGGTCCGGACCGCCGCCATTTGCTTGATTGGATACCAGGCGGCGAACACGCCATGACTGAACCGGCTATGACCGCGGCTCAGTCCATTCGTCAGGGTGAGGAACTCATCGCGCGCCTCGAACGGTGGATCGATGAAGACGAGCCCCCGCTTTTCCTTAGGTGGCAGCAGCGCCCCAAGGCCCTCCCATCCGGATCGCTCATGCACCTCCACTTGCGGGTCGCGGCGAAACCGTCGCCGCAAGGTCCCCGCGTCCTCAGGATGCAGTTCGCAGCAGGCCAACCGGTCGTTCGCGCGCAACATCGCCCGAATCAGAGCCGGCGATCCCGGATACAACCCAGACTTTTCCACCAGTCCGAGATAGCGTCCCAAAGCCGGCTCGGGACTCCCCAGCAGCCGTTGTATCCCGGTATCCGCCTCGGCGGTGCGACGTGCGGCCCCGGCATCAAGGTCGTAAAAGCCGGCCCCCGCATGCGTATCCAGGACGAAATACGGTGCCGGTTTGCGGCCAAGCGAGTCCAGCAACCCAACCAGCAGCACATGTTTAAAGCAATCGGCGAAATTGCCGGCGTGATACGCATGGCGGTAATTCACGACGGAACCGCTTCCAACGCATCAAGCGGCCACCGTGGGCGGGCATTCACGTCAAGACTGTCGCTCCAGCCCTGCCGCAGCCGTTCCACGCCAACCCAGGCCACCATTACCGCGTTGTCCGAGCAAAGCCGGATTGGCGGTGCCACCAGGGTAAATCCCCGCGACCTGGCCGCCCCGGCCAGGCCCGCCCGTACCGCGGCATTTGACGCCACGCCACCTGCGACGACCAGCAGGTTGGCTGCCGGAAAGCGGTCTCGCATCATCTCCATCGCATGGACGGCCCGATCCGCCAGAACATCCACGACGGCGCGCTGAAAACTCGCCGCGATATCCGCACGCTGCCCCAATGTCAGATCCGGCCCCATCCGCAGCACCGTCTGTGCCACCGCGGTTTTCAAACCGGAGAAACTCAGCTCGCACCCCGGCCGCCGGATCATCGGACGCGGAAACCTGTGGCTTGCCGGGTCGCCGTCCACGGCGATCTTCTCCAAAGCCGGCCCACCTGGCCAATCGAGCCGCAACAGTTTCGCGACCTTATCGAACGCCTCGCCGGCCGCATCATCGACCGTCCCACCCAATCGCACATGCTGCCCGATACCCGTCACCGCGATACACTGCGAATGCCCCCCGGAAAGCAGGAACAAAAGATACGGGAATGGCGCGCCGCCCTCCACCAAACCGGGCAAACGAGCCGTGAGCGCATGCGCTTCCAGGTGATTGACCGCAACAAATGGCAGACCGTGGGCGATCGCGACGCCCTTGCCGAACTGGCTGCCGACGATCAATCCACCGATCAACCCCGGACCCGACGTCGCCGCCACACCCCCCAGGTCGGCAAACTCCACCCCGGCCTGTGCCATCGTGTGACGCACCTGTTCAGGAAGGTACCGCAAATGTGTCCGGGCAGCGATTTCCGGCACCACGCCGCCAAATGGCGCATGTTCCGCAAGCTGACTGAGCACAGCCTCGGCCAGAATCCGTCCCTCGCCATCGACCACCGCCGTAGCTGTTTCATCGCAGGACGTTTCGATCCCCAGAACCGGTTTCATCGTACCTTTCAAGCCGATGTCCTGGCCCGGGCACACGGCAAACTGTCCTCTGTCTCGGTGGCGGCGCGTCGAAAAACAGGCTAACAACGCGATCGGTTGGCACCACACATCATTGACCGGAGCCTCTTTGACAAGAGCCGCCTTTTGAAACGCGTTTTGATCACAAGACCCGAACCCGGCGCCACCGAAACCGCCGGGCGCCTAACTGCGTCGGGGTTTTTACCCATAATCGCCCCCATCCTGTTTATCGTCACCAGGGACGTCCGTGCCCCGGATCGCGTGGCGGCAACCCTTCTGACCAGCCGCAATGCAATCGCCGCATGCTCACGATCTTTGCATGATCGTCCGGCCTTCGCCGTCGGAACCGCAACCGCCGGCCATGCGACCGAGGCCGGGTTCAAATGTGTCTTCAATGCCGCGGGAGACGCCGCCGCTCTCGCGAATCTGATCGCAGCCACGTTGTCCCCCGCTGATGGTGCTCTGTTCCTGCCGACCGGTCAGGGGCAAGGCACCGATCTTGCGATCTGTCTCAGACAGCGCGGCTTCCGCGTACTGCGCCGCATCGCCTACCAGGCCGCTTGCGTCCCCGTCCTGCCCACAGCCGCCGAGGCCCAACTGGCGCAAGGACTGTTGGCAGCGGCGATGTTCTTTTCCGGTGAAACCTCGCGCCATTTCGGGCGTCTCATCCAGTCGGCCGGCTTGATAGAGGCCCTCCGAGATGTCGAAGCAGTGTCTATCAGCGAGCGGGCGGCCGTGCCATTAAGAAACCTCCCTTGGCGGCGCATCAGCGTCGCCGCTAAGCCAAACCAGGATGCGATGCTGGTGCTGCTGAAATGACCGAACAAATCATGCTGCCACCATCGGACGAAACGTCCGAACCCATTGTCATGACGCCGAAGCCGTCACGACGCCGTGTCGTTCCGTGGCTTTTTGGCCTGGGATTCCTCGTAATCGCCGCCGCCATTGTCTGTTTTTGGCAATACCCCGGCATGCTTGGCGGATCAGTCGGTGAATCGTCCGCTATGCAGGCCGTCGAACGCCACCTTGCTGATATCGATGCGCGTTTGACCCAGTTGGAGCAGCGGCCAATCCCGGATCTCGCAAAAATCGCCGATCTCGGAAAAATCCCAGATCTTGAAAAAATCGCCGACCTTGGAAAAATCGCCGCGCGGGTGGACGCCCTGGATGGCCGGGCGGCGGATCAGTCCCAGCTTGCCAGCCGGATGGATACACTATCCGGTCGCATAGAATCACTTGCCGGCCGCGACCAGACAGGCCTGGATTCAAACCGGCGGCAGCTTGATGCCCTGACAACCCGCGTCGCGGCCGTGGAGGCAAGTGCCGGCAGCCTCGACACTGCCAGCAAGCGGCTGGTCCGCGTGGCGAAGCTCCAGGAAGCCGCCTTCGCGCTTGCATCCGGGCGGCCAATCGGCGAACTGCCCAATGCGCCTGAATCACTCATCCGCTATGCCCACACCCCGCCACCTACCGAGGCACAGCTTCGCCTGCGCTTTCCAGCCGCCCAACAAGCCGCTCTCGCCGCAAAGCAGCCGAATGACGGTGATGCACCGTTCATCGACCGGGTTTTGGACCGCGCCCAGGGCTTGATAACCATCCGCCGAGGCGACGATGTCGTGGTGGGTAATCCCTCCGCCATTATCTTGAACCGCGCCAGCGCGGCGATCGATGCAGGTGATCTCGCGGCCGCCGTCGTCGCGGTCGAAGCACTGAAAGGACCGCCCGGACAGGCGATGGCCAAGTGGATTTCCGAGGCAAAGGCACTCCTGAGCGCCCGTTCCGCTTTGGCCGACATGGCTGATCAGGCGTGATGCTAAAGGTTGTTCTCTTCCTGCTCGCCGGTTCGGTAATCGTCGTGCTGGCGTGGCTACTGGCCGCCATTCCCGGGCATGTCGTCGCTTCGATCGGCACGCTAACGATCGAAACCTCGACCCCGATCGCCATTCTGATCCTCGTCGCGCTTGTTCTGGCGATCCTTGTTCTCCTGCGCATTGTGCGTGGCCTGCTGGCAATTCCCCGTACCGGGGCCGGCTGGCGTCGCCGCCATCGCCTTGCGCTGGGCAATTCCGCCGTCACCCGCGTCCTCGTCGCTCTGGCAGCAGGCGAGCAGGCGACCGCGCGCAAGGAAGCCCGCCGAGCCCGTAACCTACTCGGAGATTCGCCCCAGACATTGCTGCTGGTCGCCGAGGCAGGCCGCCTGTCCGGCCGAGAAAATGAGGCAGCGGACGCCTTCCACGCCCTGACAAAACAAAAAGAAGCGAGCTTCCTCGGCTTTCGCGGCCTGCTGCGTCAGGCCATCGATCGCCGCGACTGGCCGGAGGCGCTGGTTATCGCCAAGCAGGCCGAAGCCGCCCATCCCGGCACCGTGTGGCTGCGCGAGCAGCGAGCCGAACTTGCCTTGCAAACCGATAGCTGGGCCGAGGCGCTCGAATTGATCGGCAATGACCCGCGCCGGACGGTTTTTTGCGTCGCGGCGGCTGATGCGGAACCCGATCCCGCCCGCGCCCTCGGTTTCGCGAAGCAGGCATGGAAGCAAGACCCCGGGTTCGCTCCGGCCGCGCTTGCCTATGCGCGCCGGCTGCTTGTAACCGGCCATGAAAAGCGGGCTCAGTCTTGCATCGCGGACGCCTGGAAACGCGCCCCCCACCCCGATTTGGCGACCTTCGCGCTGTCGCCGGAATCGAATGAACTGGCGCGGGCCCAATCCGCCAGGCGCCTTGTCGCGGGGAATCCCGCTCATCCGGAAAGCCGGATCCTTCTGGCGCGAGTCGCACTAGATGCCGGATTGACCGGCGAAGCCCGCCATCAGATTGAAATCCTACAGACTGAGGGCCTGAACCAGCGCCGCCTGTGCCTTCTCCTTGCTGAGATTGAGGAACAAGAACGCGGCGATACCGAAGCCGGGCGGCTCGCCCAGCGGGAGGCTCTCCGCCGGGCGGCCTCGGCTGATCCGGATCCACGCTGGCAATGCACGCATTGCCACACGGACCACGCGGCCTGGCATCCCAGGTGCAATTCATGCAATAGCGTCGGAACAGTGCAGTGGCTCACCGGTGTCGGAGCTTCAGCCCTGCCAGTGATTACAGGCTGATCTGACCGGTCAACGCTGACCAAACAGCCGTGTCGGGCGGATGCGCGAGTCCTGCTCGGTAAGTGGGTTGGATCCGCAGGGAACCACATTAAGGTATGGCGCGGGATCGACCGAACGGCCGTTGACGATCATTCCAAAATACAGATGGGGTCCGTATGTCAGACCCGTGCGGCCGACCGTCGCGATTCTTTCGCCGCCGTAAATATATCTGCCGCCCTCCGCCAGAACCGGCGCGATCAAACCAAGATGACTGTAGATGCCGACGAACCCATTATGCTGAATCAATATCTCGGTGCCTCCGATCCCATGCCGCTGAACCCGGATGACGGTGCCCGGTGCAACCGCGGTAACCGGGTTGCCGATTTGCGCCGGTAGATCGATCCCGTTGTGAAATACCCCCGCCAACGGCCTGTTCGGCAGAATACGAGGCCCGAACGGTGACGACACGCAGGCCGGCGTTACGGGGGACAGGAGTGGCGTTCTCGCCGGCACATACGACGTGGCCGCCGACGCAGCGGACGCCGCCAATCCAACCCCGAGACCAAACACGACAGCGGTCCATCGCCTCACAGGGCTATAATCGAGTGGTCCAGTCAATCGGGGAGCGTTCTTCATCCGGTCCGTTCCTGGGCTGTGACTTCGACGCGAAAAAGCCATGGCGTCGAGACCTGTGCCCGCCACCACGGGCGTCGCGCAGACCCGCCACGCCGGACGTGGCTATGTCGCCTCGCGCCCTAACCGGAGCGGATTGCGCCTGTCCTGTCTAATCAGGATCGTGTGCGTCGCGCCCAAGCCGCGACACAATCGCCTTATTCCGCCACGGCATTCCGCAGCTTCCGGGTGGGCGGAACAGCAACAGGCGGATTTTCATCATCAGGATTGTTTAAAGCCAGAAGCAATGCCACCCGAAGCTGTTCCAGCTTTCGCTCGTTCTCGATCTTCAGGCCGAATATATCTTTCACGTAAAAAACGTCCACCGCTCGCACGCCATAGGTCGTCACATGAGCCGACGCGATCTGCACGCCCTGTTCGCTGATGGCGCCGGTCACGTCATGCAGCAGTCCGGGCCGGTCACGACCGTTGACTTCAAGCACCGTGTGGGTGTTCGAAGCCCGATTGTCGATCACAACGCGCGGCGGCACATGAATCGCCTGCATGCGCCGGCCAAGCAGAACCTTTGAAATCCGGCGGATCTCGGTTGCCAGCCTCAATCGCCCCGACAGAGCTTGCTCGATCAAAACCGAAAGCCGAGCCAGCCGGTGCGGCGCATCGAACGCCCCGCCGGCGGCGTCCTGTATCCAGAACGTGTCCAGCGCCATCCCATTGGTCATCGTATGGATCCTGGCATCGACGATCGACGCGCCTGCAACCGCCAGCGCACCGGATATCTTGCTGAACAGCCCCGCATAGTCCGCGCAATAGACCGTGACCTCGGTGACCGCCCGCGCCGGAAGCGGTTGGGTATCGACCGTCAGAGGAGACTTCCTGTGTTCGGCATCCCGAATAAGCGCGGCATGGCGCGCATGGGTTTCCGGATCGAACGACAACCAGTATCCGGCATACCCGAGCGTGGAAAAATGCTCGATCTCGTCTGGCGTCCAGTCAATCAGCAGCGTACCGACAGCCGATTTGGCCCGCGCGACGCGCACATCGCGTTCCAGGGTGGACAGACCGCCAGCCAACACTTCGGCGACGCGTGAATACAGCTCCCGAAGGAGCGTCGCCTTCCAACCGTTCCAAACCTTGCTCGACACCGCGCGCATGTCGGCAACCGTCAGGATCAGCAGCAGTCGCAACCGCTCCGGCGACTGGATCGTATCCGCCAGGTCCAGGATCGTCTTCGGATCGTCGATATCGCGTTTGAAGGCCGTCGCGCTCAACAGCAGGTGGTGCAAAACCAGCCAGGAAACCGTCTCCGTTTCTTCGTCGGTCAGTCCTAACGCCGGGCCAACCTCAAGAGCGACTTCGGCACCAAGAGCGGAATGATCGCCGCCGCGTCCTTTCGCGATATCGTGCAGCAACATCGCAAGATAGAGCGAGCGGCGCGATTGGACATTGTCCACCAGTTCCGAGGCAATCGGCGCTACCTCGGCGAGTTCCCCACGTTCCAAAGTGTTCAGGACCCGAACCGCCTCGATCGTGTGCTCATCCACCGTGAATATGTGATACGTATCAAATTGCATCTGACCGACGATGCGCGCCCAATCCGGCAAATAACGTCCAAAAAAGCCGGTCTCGTTCAGGATGCTAAGCCATCGGGCGCCGTCGGGATGCTGTCCGCCGGGCCGGTGACGATCAGCCTCCTTGCCGCAAAGCAAATCCATGAATACGGCGGACGCTTTCGGATCGCCGCGCAGGGAAACCGCGCGCCGCTCATTCTGGATGAACGACCGAATCGCGAGCGGATGAAGATCCAGCCCTCGATCCCGTGCGACCTGCAAAATACACAGCATCTGAATAGGCTCGGCATCGAAATCCCGCCCTGCGACCGGCAGCAATTTGCCTTCTGCCAAAACGAACCCGGCCGCCAACAGCGCGTCGTCGGTTTCCGCCTCGATCGCCGGAGGACCCAGCGCGGACCGCAGAATGGCTGGCTCCAGGATACGTGTGAGCCGGGCGATTTCGCGGGCGGTCAAAAAATAGTGCCGCATGAACCGCTCGACACCATCCTGGCGGCCATGACGCGTGTATCCCATCCGCGCCCCGACCACTGGCTGCAGATCGAAAGTCAGCCGCTCTTCAGCGCGTCCCGCCACGTAATGCAGATGGAACCGGACGGTCCAAAGGAACTCCCACGCTCGCCTGCCATGGCGGGCTTCCTGTTGCGTCAGTATGCCGCCAAGGTCGGCGAGTTCGCCCATCGTCTGGGTATCGAAGACATAGCGTGCGATCCAGTAAAGCGTCTGAAGATCGCGCAGGCCGCCACGACCCTCCTTCACGTTGGGTTCGACCACAAACGGGCTGTCGCCGTATCGCCGGTGCCGCACCGCCCGTTCGGCCTGTTTCGCCGCGATATAGTCGGCGGCTCCCGCTTCCTTGCATGCCGCTCGGAATCGGCGGTGGAACTCGCCGAACAACGTATTGTTGCCGGTCAGAAACCGCGCATCCAGCAGCGCGGTGCGAATAGTCGTATCCTTGCTGCCCTCGACCAGGCAGTCGCCGATCGACCGCGTCGCATGCCCGACTTTCAACCCCAGGTCCCAAAGGAAGTACAGCATGTATTCGACAACATGCAGCGTCTCCGGCGTCGGATCCTCTTCGGTCAAAAACAACAGGTCGATATCGCTGAACGGCGCCAGCACCCCACGCCCGTAACCGCCCGTCGCCGCGACGCTCAGGTTCTCGGTGAACCCCAGGTCGGCTTTGGTGGTAGCATGTTCGAACAAGGCCGCGACCACGCCGTCAATCAGAGCGCCCAAAAGCCGAGCGGCCTGAAGACCGGTGATTTGTTCGTGCTCGAAAGCGTGCTGAACATAGGCCTGGATGCGGGCCAAATGGCGCCGGAACGCACCAACAGCAGCGTCTCGGGAAATAGACCCGCTCTCCTCGGCGATAGCAGCGAGGGCATCCGATAGCAGCGACGCCGCGGCTTCTGGGGCACGCGGCAAGGGGATGGGGGTTAGCATTGCTTTGATCGTACTATGTGGCCCCATCCGCGCAACCCGGCACAAGCAACTTCAGGCGATATAAAACGTCGAGCGCCTGTTTGGGCGAAATATTATCAGGGTTTATTGCGTTCAAAGCATCGAAAAGTGGCGTTAATTCAACTATAGGTGGTGTCGGCTCCTCCGGCGCCACCGTCGCGGCGAACAGCGGCAAGGCCTGGAGCGACGCGGATTTGCCAAGCGGTCCGCCATGCTTCTCCATTGATGCCATCAGGGAAGCGGCCCTGCGCACGACCGGCGCCGGAACGCCGGCCAGTTCCGCGACATGCACCCCCCATGACCGCCCCGCCGCGCCCTCGGCGACTTCGTGCAGGAACACAACCGTACCCTTCCATTCCTTGACCCGCATCGTATGCGGCTTCAGCCGTGGCAGCCGATCCGCCAGTTCCGCAAGTTCATGGAAATGTGTGGCAAAAATGGTACGGCAACGGATGGCCGAGTGCAAGGATTCCAGGACCGCCCAGGCAATCGACAGCCCATCTAAGGTCGAGGTGCCACGCCCGATCTCATCCACGACCACCAGCGACTTCGGTCCCGCCTGATGCAGGATCGCGGCGGTTTCCGTCATCTCCACCATGAAGGTCGATCGGCCCCGCGCCAGATCGTCAGCCGCGCCGACCCGGCTGAAAAGCCGGTCCACGATGCCCAGCACGGCGGACTCCGCCGGTAGTGGCAAGCCAGCCTGTGCGAGCACCACAAACAAAGCGTTCTGGCGCAGAAACGTGGATTTTCCAGCCATGTTCGGCCCGGTCAGCAGCATGACACGCTGATCGGGCGACAGATCGCAGCGATTGGGCACGAACGCCGCATGGCTGGACAGGGCGCTTTCCACCACCGGATGCCGCCCCGCTTCAATACAATAGTCGTCCGAATCGGTCAGCGTCGGCCGCACCCAGGTACCGCTTTGCGCCAGTTTCGCGGCGGACTGCGTCGCATCCAAAACGGCAAGCGCCTCCGCACAAGCCGCCAACGCATCCGCATGCGCCAATACGTCCCGGACCAGATGGGCAAACACCAGCCGCTCCCGCGCCGTCGCCTTCTCCGCCGCTTCCCGTATGCGCTGGTCGAGCTCGGATAGTTCGGGCGTGGTGAACCGCGCACCGTTCGCCATGCCTTGGCGCAGGGTCAGCTCCGCAAAGCCACGCAACTTTTCCACCGCGATGGACGGCGCCTCGATAATGTAGCCAAGCTGCATGTGATGTTTGATTTTAAGGCTGGCGACACCGAAACGCTGCGCGAAATCAAATTGCAGCCTGGCGATGACCTGGCGGCTCTCGTCACGCAAAGTCCGATGGGCGTCGAGTTCTCCGTCGAAGCCGGTCCGGATCGCACCGCCATCCTCCAGGCGTGCCGGAACCGGGTCGGATAGGGCCCGCGCTAACGCCTCCGCCAGCGAAGACCCGGATGGTATGGCCGACCGCACATCCGCGAGGGTTTTTGGCAGCTTCGCCTGAAGCACCTCGGCCACCGCGAACGCCGCCTTCAATCCGTCCCGGATAGCAGCAAGATCTCTTGGCGTTCCTCGATTCAACGACAGCCGGCCCAGCGCCCGCGCCATATCGGGGGCGGTCCGCAGGATCGCGCGCATCTGGTTGGTCGAATCCGGATTGGCGACGCACCACGACCAGGCATCCTGACGGGCGGTGATCGCGATTTGATCTGTCAGCGGTGCAGAGAGCCAGGCCCCAAGCAGCCGCGCACCAGCAGCGGTCAACGTCCGCTGAATCGCGGCGAACAAGGTGTGCTGCGTTCCACCATCCCTGGATCGGAGGATCTCAAGGCTCGCGCGCGTCGCCGCATCCATCATCAGCGCGCCGGCCTGGCCTCGCGGTTCGGGACGCCCAAGCCGGGGCAGGGCGCCCGACTGGGTACTGCGAATGTAGTCCACTGCCACCGCCGCCGCGACCGCCTCGCCATCGGTGAAGAAGCCGAACGCATCCAGGCTGGCCGTTCCAAAGGTCTCCGCCAGCCGCCGTCGCGCGATCAGCGGCGTCGAAGGCACCGTGTCAGGCGATCGCTTCGCCGACCATTCGCCAAGATCGAGCGACTCCGGCGCCAGCACCTCAACCGGTTCCAACCGGCCGAGCAGCGCCGCAAGGTCCGCCGTCGCCAGCGCCGTGGTTTCGAACAGCCCGGTGGAGACATCGACCCAGGCCGCCCCTAGCCCATCCTTGTCCTGCGCCAGGGCCATCAGCAGGTTCGGCCGCCCAGCCTCCAGCAGGGATTCTTCAGTGATCGTGCCGGGTGTGATGATCCGGACAACCGCACGCTTGATCGGCAGCTTTCCGATGCGGGTTTTCGGGTCCTCCATCTGCTCGACAATGGCGACCCGAAAGCCCCGCCGGATCAGCCGGGCGAGATAGACGTCCGACGCGTGGTGGGGCACTCCGCACATCGGGATAGGGGACCCGCCATGTTCGCCACGGTGGGACAGCGCGATATCCAGTGCGGCGGCGGCGGCTTCAGCGTCGGCGAAGAACAGTTCGTAGAAATCGCCCATCCGGAAAAACAGCAGCGCATCGGGATGATCGGCTTTCGCGGCGAACCATTGCGCCATCGCCGGTGTTGCCCCCGCAGCGGACATCGCCTTCGCCGGCGCGTTGGAA
>JAYUEJ010000266.1:0-18354 GCA_043739265.1 Rhodopila sp.
GCCGGGGGTGCAGAAGCCGCACTGCAAGCCGTCATGCTCGATGAAGGCCGCCTGTACCGGATCCAGGGTGTCGCCCCCGGCCCCGCCTTCGCCCGCCCCGCCTTCTATGGCCACGCCTTCGATGGCCACGCCTTCTATCTCCACGCCTTCGATGGTGACGATGTCGGCTCCGTCGTGGCTGACCGCGAGGGCGAGGCAGGCATTCACCCGGCGGCCGTCCACCAGCACCGTGCAGGCGCCGCATTGGCCGCGGTCGCAGCCTTTCTTGGTGCCGAACAAGTTAAGCCGCTCACGCAGCAGGTCGAGCAGGGTGACACGCGGATCGTCGATAGTGACGCCGCGGGCGGCCCCGTTGACCGTAAGGTTAAGCGCAAAATTCATGATGGTTCTCCAGGACTGGAAGCCTCGAGAACGACCGTGACAGCAGCGCGGTTGCACCCGGACAGCAGTTTCTGGCCAGGCCGGCGTCGCACGGGCAGCATGCCTGGTTTTAGGTGACGGCCAACATTGCCGTATCATGGATGCACCATTTCCCCATCGTCATGGCACGGCTTGTCTCCGGTCTAAACAGGCAGCCGGGCCACCTGTCGCGGTATAAGCCCGTCCGCACGGGCGATCGTTCGCGCGACGCACGGTGCCGGAAACGGGCGACCGTTACGGACTGGATAGGCGGCTTTTTTTAAAGGCAGATGAACGCTGATCAGGGGGATATCGTGCGCCGTCGCCGGGCAAATGGATGTGGGTTTGACGAACCGGCCATTCGCCTCTCAGACGGCGATCGGCTGGCCCCTTAGGCGATCCTGACACAGGCCGGACCAGGCTCACCGCGGACAATCGCCACCTTATGCTCGAACCGCGATCCAACCACATCGGCGTTTATCCCGCTTATCGGCGTTCATCCGTCTGCAAAAAACACCCGAGCGGCCGGACACGGGCCGTCGCGGCGGACGACGGCCTGCCATCCACGCCTTTGTTTGCTTAAGGCGACGCCCTACTATTATCGCTTCAGGTATCCGCCATTTTCCCAGCGTCATGGTTCGGCTTGGATAGCAGAAGTATAGATACACGAACGATCGCGGTTGTCAGGCAAACCGCCAGGCGGAGCGCGAAACCGTTACTGTCCGACCATCTCTGCTCACGACACTAAAAAACGCGGGCAGAATAACCTGCCCGCGTTTCCAGATTGTGCCAGGACGCCAAGATCGCCGAAAAGCAATCAGGCGCTTTTCTTCACGATCTCTTCAGCCACGTTACGCGGCACCGGATCGTAATGATGGAACTGCATCGTGAACGACGCACGTCCCTTCGTCATCGACCGCAAATGAGAAATATACCCGAACATCTCCTTCAACGGCACATGCGCCCGCACGATGACGGTGGACCCCGAACTCTCCTGATTCTGGATCTGCCCGCGCCGGCGATTGAGATCCCCCACCACGTCGCCGACATGATCCTGCGGCGTGGTGACTTCCACGTCCATGATCGGCTCCAGAATAATCGGCGCCGCCAGCTTCATGCCCTCACGGAAACATGCCTTGGCCGCGATTTCGAACGCCAGAGCGGACGAATCGACGTCATGGTATTTGCCGTCGATCAGCGTGTACTTGAAATCGACCGTCGGGAACCCGGCCAGCACGCCGGTATCGGCCTGCACCTTGATGCCCTTTTCAACCGCCGGGACGTATTCCCGCGGCACCGAACCACCCACCACCTTGTTCTCGAACACCACGCCAACGTTCCGCTCCAGCGGCTCGAAGATGATCTTCACTTCGGCGTACTGACCCGACCCGCCGGACTGTTTCTTATGCGTATAGGTATGGGTGTGCGCCTTGGAGATCGTTTCACGATACGCCACCTGCGGCGCCCCGATCTCGCAATCCACGCCGTATTCGCGGCGCAGGCGATCGATGATGATCTCCAGATGCAGCTCGCCCATGCCGGACAGAATGGTCTGGCCGGTTTCCTGGTCAGTCTTCAAACGCAACGATGGGTCCTCGCCAGCCAGCTTCTGCAGGCCCAGCGTCATCTTCTCGACCGCTTCCTTGGTGCGCGGCTCGACCGAGATATCGATCACGGGCACCGGGAATGCCATCCGCTCCAGCACGACCGGGTCGTCAGCCGACGCCAGCGTATCGCCGGTTCCGGTGTCCTTCAGGCCGACGAAGGCGGCGATGTCACCGGCCTCGACTTCTTTGATCTCGGCGCGCTTGTCGGCGTGCATCTGGAACATCCGGCCGATCCGCTCTTTATGGTCCTTCGTCGTATTCATCACCGTGTCGCCCGACTTCAGCGTGCCGGCATAGACGCGCACGAAGGTCAGCGTGCCGTACTTGTCATTGATGATCTTGAACGCCAGCCCCGCGAACGGCGCCTTCGGGTCGGCCTTGATCCGGCGGCGGTTGGCGATCGTGACCTCGTCGTCACCTTCCTCGATCGCGACAGCGATACCGGCGACGTCGATCGGCGACGGCAGGTAGTCGATCACCGAGTCCAGCAACGGCTGCACGCCCTTGTTCTTGAACGCCGTGCCGCACAGCACCGGACGGAACGTGCCGTCGATCGTGCCGCGCTTGATGCAGCGCTTCAGGGTCTCGACCGACACGTCGCCCTTGTCGAAATATTCCTCCATCGCCTGCTCATCGACCGACAAGGCGGTGTCCAGCAGGGTCTGGCGGTGTCCGGCCACCAGCTCCAGCATATCGGCGGGAATCTCTTCGTCGTGGTATTTCGCGCCCAGCTCGCCGCCTTCCCAGATGATCGCCTTCATCTCCACCAGATCGACGACACCCAGGAACTGGTCCTCGACACCGATCGGCAACTGCAACGGCAGCGCCACGATGTCCAGCTTCTCCTTCAACGTGTCGAAGGCGCGGTAGAAATCGGCGCCGGTGCGGTCCAGCTTGTTGATGAAAATCACCCGAGGCACATTGTAGCGATCGGCCAGCCGCCAGTTGGTTTCGGACTGCGGCTGCACCCCGGCCACACCCTCGATGATGAAGATCGCGCCATCCAGCACGCGCAGGCTGCGGTTCACTTCAATGTTGAAATCGATGTGACCGGGCGTGTCGATGATGTTGATGCGGTAGTCTTTCCACTCGCACGTCACAGCGGCCGAGGTGATGGTGATCCCCCGCTCCCGCTCCTGGTCCATATAATCGGTCGTGGTGTTGCCGTCATGCACCTCCCCGATCCGGTGCGACACGCCCGTGTAATACAAAATCCGCTCGGTCGTCGTGGTCTTCCCGGCATCGATATGCGCGGTGATACCGATGTTTCTAATCCTGTCGAGCGGCGTAACAGACACGGCGAACCTCCATCAGACGGCAAACGGGCGGGCATATCAGAAAGGGCGCGTGACCCATCGCTGGATCCGGGGACAACCCCGCGCGCCCGCCCACGGTGCCGGTCGAACCTTCGACCGGTTATGTGCTGCGGCAAATGCGACAGTGCGCGCGGTTTTGCAAGGGCGAAATCCGATCGGGCGCGCATGGCACGCCCCCGTACCATCGCATGGCACGCCCCCGTACCATCGCATGGCAAGCCCCCGGGCCATCGCATGGCACGCCCCGCACCGCTGCCGCCGATGATAATAGCGAAGACGCTTTATCACACTACGTAACAGACCAACCCGCTACAGTCCTCGGCATGGACACCCGAACGGCCCACGCCCTTGTGCGATTTGGACTCGGCCGCCGCGGCGGCGAACCGTTGCCGGCGGACCCCACCGCATGGCTGCTGGATCAGCTTCGACAGCCCGATCCCACTCGCCTGGACGATCCGCCAACCACGGCGACAGGTCTGACCGCGCTTCGTGAAGATCGGGCGACCAAACCGCCGCCCGGCGAATCGCGCGTGAAACACCTGTTCCAGATCCAGGCCGCGGCGCAACTGGCGAACGCCGTCACCACCCCGGCGCCGTTCCGCGAACGGCTGGTGTGGTTCTGGACCAACCATTTCACCGTCTCCCTCCGCCGCGGCGAATGCACCGCCGTTGCCGCCGCCTTCGTGCAGGAAGCCATCCGCCCGCATGTCACCGGCCGGTTCGGCGACATGGTCCTGGCGGTAATGCGCCACCCGGCGATGCTGATGTATCTGGACAACGCCACATCCTTCGGCCCCGACAGCCGGCTCGGGCAGCGCACCCATCGCGGCCTGAACGAAAACCTGGCGCGCGAGTGCATGGAACTGCACACCGTCAGCCCCCTGGCCGGCTACACGCAGGCGGACGTCACATCGTTCGCGAAAATCCTCACCGGCTGGTCGATTGATCTGAAATCCGATCCACCCGGCTTCCGCTACCGCCCGTTCGCACACCAGCCCGGCATCCAGACCGTCCTGCAACAGTCCTTCCCCGCGGACGAAGCCGGCGGAGTCGCCGCGCTGGCATTCCTCGCCAATCATCCGGCCACCCACCGCTTCCTCGCCACCAAACTGGTGCGCCATTTCGTCGCCGACGATCCGCCCCCCGACGCGGTGCGCCGGATAGAGGCCGTGTTACGCGACACCAAAGGCAATCTGGGCGCCGCCTCGGCCGCATTGGTCACACTGGACGCCGCCTGGAAACCCGGCACCAAGCTGCGCGCGCCGATCGATCTGTTGATCGCCAGCGTCCGGGCACTGGAGGTCAAGCCAGACCAAATTTCCAATATGGTTGGCATCCTGGCCGGGTTGGGCCAGCCGCTATGGACCGCCCCAGCCCCCAACGGCTGGCCCGACCGCGCCGCCGACTGGGCCGCGCCCGAGGCCATGCTGCGGCGGATCGACTGGGCCAGCGGCTTCGCCGGCCGCGTCGGCGATCGCGACGTTGTGCAAATCTCCGACACCGCCCTGGGCCCGCTGCTGCGCCCGGAAACCCGCGAGGCGATCCAACGAGCCGGCTCGCGCCGCGACGCGATGACGCTGCTGCTGACCAGTCCCGAATTCCAAAGGCGTTAACCCATGCCCCTCTCCCGCCGCACCGCCCTGCTCGGTATCGCCACCAGCACAGCCATCGGGCGCATGAAGTTGGCCCTGGCCGCCGCGCCGACGGACAAACGCCTGGTCGTGATCATCCTGCGCGGCGCCCTCGACGGCATGGCCGCTGTCGTTCCCTATGGCGACCCCGGCCTGATCGGCCTGCGCGGCGAAATCGTGCCGCCGCCCCCTGGCCAGCCGAATGGGCTGCTGGACCTGGGCGGATTCTTCGGTCTGCATCCGGCACTGACCGGCCTGCATGCCATGTACAAGGCGAACGAGGCGCTCGTTGTGCATGCCGTCGCCGGCGCCTATCGCGTGCGCAGCCATTTTGAGGCCCAGGACTATCTGGAATCCGGCGCCGACCATCGGATGACCAGTGGTTGGCTCAATCGCGCGGTCGCCACGCTGCCGCCACCCGGGACCAGGCGGGCCGAGGGCGATGCGCTGGCCATCGGGGTGTCCGTCCCGCTGCTGCTCCACGGGCCAGCCCCGGTCGCGAACTGGGCACCGCATGGATTTTCGCAACCCGCGCCAGACCTGTATGCGACGATCGCGGCACTGAACAAAACCGATCCGGTCACCGGCCCGGCCATCGCCGAGGGTCTGCGGGCACGCGGCTTCAGCACATCGGTGATGACGGGCGACGAAGATCCCAAGGAAAAATACGCCTTCCCCGCCCTCGCCCGCGCCGCCGGAGAGCTGCTGCGCGCCCCGGACGGCCCCCGCATCGCCGCGCTGGAAATCGGCGGCTGGGACACCCACGCCGCCCAGTCCAAACGCCTGACCGCGCCGCTGAAACAGCTCGATGCCGGCCTGGTCGCACTGAAAACCGCGTTGGGACCGCTTTGGACCCAAACAGCGGTCCTGGTCATGACCGAGTTCGGCCGCACCGCCAGGGTGAACGGCACCAACGGCACCGACCACGGTACCGGGACAGTCGCCTTCGTCCTGGGCGGAGCCGTCGCCGGCGGCCGCATCAAGGCCACCTGGCCCGGATTGCGACCCGAACAGTTGTTCGAAAATCGAGACCTCGCCCCGACGACGGACCTGCGGGCGGTTGGAAAGGGCATCCTGTCCGCCCATCTCGGCCTCGACAGCGCCGCACTGGCCCGTGTTTTCCCCGGCAGCGAAGGCGTTGGCGCGATGTCAGGCCTGATCCGGGCGTGAACCACCGGCCCTTCGTGTCATGGCCGAGCCCGGCAGGGCAATCGGGTGAAGTTGGTCGGTGGCGCTAACTCAAAGGTTCATGGCGCACCAGGCCTGACTCCCCATGACTTCGCTGGGTTCGGCATCGCAATTCGTGAGTGACCGAGTCAGGCCATATCTTGACACACAGGTAACGCCGTTGCCGCCAGAATTTCGTCCATTCAGTCGATTGCCCTGCCAACCCGGCAGTACGACCGGCGGAGCGTGTCCCGCCAGATGGGCAGGTTTCGGTTGTTGCCTGCCACGAATTCATTACCGAGCTACCTGGTCTATATCAGCCTTTATCAATGACGTGCCGCGCGATCGCGCTTTGGGGGGTGGGTGATACGCGTGGTGTCCCGGGCATGGGGAGCGTGCAAATCGCGGGTTCGTTCATTCTGTCCGCATTTTTTTCACGGAGGCAGCCGGAGGACCACGAAGCGCCACGGAGAGTCGCTGGGCTGGCACTTCGGGACCTGACGGCCCGCGATTTTGGATTGGCGATCGCGGTGGATTGAAACTGCGGTCCGGGGCTGCTGGAAGCATTTTATGCAGCCGTTGGCGGTATGGCGTCAGAGGCGGCGATCTCTCAGTGGCCCTTCGTCGCCCTCGCGCTGTCTCCGTGCATAAAAAAATTTCCGGCCTGACACCCACTCCACAGACGAATAGCCAGACACCGGACAGCAATCCGACGACGGGCGCACCGGGCCTCACCCCCCATGACTTTGCTGGGTTCGCATTGCAATGCGTGGGTGACTGAGTCAGGCCATATCTTGACACATAGGTAACGACGGTGCCGCCAGAATTTCGTCCGTTCACCCGATACCCCTGGGCCCGATGCTCATTCATCACCCGTTCTTGGCGTGCGTCTTGGCGTCTTGGCGTCTTGGCGCTTAAACTTTGTTTATTCACCCGATAACCCCGGGATGAAACCGGCCACGCCGCGGCGTTCGACGCTGAACGCAGTATCGTGGCGGCGTCCTTGGCGGTCCAACGTCCTGCCTCACCCGATTGCCTCGGGGGATTGCGCACAGTTTCAACACCGGTCAGGTGCCAGCCAACCCAACCCAACCCAACCCAACCCAACAGACCAGACGACCGGTCTCAACGCCCCCGTCGCAACGTGCATCGACCGATATCCGCAACCTCCCCGACCTGGCGTGAGATTGACCCGCACCCGGCGCCTCGGTTGCGACACCGGCAAGCCTCCGGTATCTCGACCTCAACAAACCGAGGAAACAACATGTCCCGCCGGAAATGGTCAAACCTCGCCTCGGTCCCACTGCTATTGACGCTGCTGCTGCCGCACCATGCGCGGGCTGAAGCCGACACCGTGCGCATCGCCCAGCCCTATGGGTTGCTCTACCTCCCAAGCTACGTGGTCGTCGATCGCCATATGATCGAGGATCGTGCCGCTTCCGCCGGCCTGGGGCCGATCAAGGTAACCCTCACCCGCCTCGCCAGCGGGCCAGCCGGCAGCGACATGATCCTGTCAGGGGACGTGGACCTCGCCATGGGCGGCTTCGGGCCGGCCCTGACCCTTTGGGACAAGACCCGAGGCGCCCAGAAGGTCCGCGGGATGATGCCCCTGTGCAGCTCACCGATGTTCCTCGTCAGCACCGACCCGCGCATCCAGTCCATCAAGGATTTTACCGACAAGGACCGCATCGCCGTCAGTGCGATCAAGGTCACCGACCAGGCAATCACGCTGCAGATGGCGGCAGCCAGGGAATGGGGCTGGGATCAACGCTTCCGGCTGGACTCGCTGACCGTGGCGATGTCCAACCCCGATGGCCAACTGGCCCTGATGGGCGGCCTCAGCGAGGTCCGCAATCACGCCACCATCATCCCGTTCTCCATCGCCGAACTGGAATCGGGCAAAGCCCATCTGGTAATGTCCTCTGACGACGTCATGGCCCCCGGAGCGACCACGGCCGTGGTCTATGCCTCCGCTAAATTCCATGACCCGAACCCGAAACTCTATGCCGCCACGGCGCAGGCGTTCGAGGACGCCATCGACTGGATCAACGCCAACCCGCATGAGGCCGCCGAAATCTACCTGGCGCGCGAGCCCCGCAAGGAAGGCCTGGCCTGGATCGAGAAAATGTTGCGCGACCCGGCCCGCATCACCTATGGCGCCACTCCAAGGGGCATGCAGGTGCATGCGGACTTCATGCACGATGTCGGCACGTTAAAGAACAAGGCAGCAAGCTGGCGCGAGCTGTTCTGGGAGAACATGGCGACCAAGGACGGCAGTTAGAGCCGGCGAGTCGACACACCCGAACCACCCCGTCCGGCAGAAGCCGTTTGCTACCCGGCCGCCCGCGCCAGCGCCCCCGCATCCGGCAGATCAGCCAAATCCCAGCACTGCCCCATCAAACCCCGCATCCGCGCCTCCCCCAGCACCGGTCTCGCCATCCCGGAGAATTTCACCTCCAGCTCCGCATCGGTCATCGGCCGCGCGGCGCTGCCGATGCCGTGCGCGATGAAGCTGGTGTGCCGCACCCCGTCGATCATCGTGACCGTCACCTCCGCCGAATCGGAGGGCCGGTTCGGATCGAGCGTCGCCTCGACCCGGTCCTGAAACGCCATCAGCGCGGGGTCCCGCACCGCCGTCGCGGTATCCATGTCCTCGATCCGGGCGGAACCGCGGATGAAGCACACAGCACTCCAGTGATGCAGACTGACATGCGCCTGCATCTCATTGTCGGGGTTGCGGTTGTTGCACAATGCCATCGCGCCGGCGGACGCCGACACCGCGACCGACGCGATCCGATCCGGGTCCAAAGCATGCGCCGCGCGCAATTCCAGGCAGGCGTCGATGATCGGATGGATCACGATCCCGCAGGGGTAAGGCTTATACGTGTTACGTAGAATCTCGAACCGCTCACCCAGGCCGCCCGCCAGGGCATCCAGATCCGGCACATCGGAAAACACGCTCAGATAGCCATAGCGCCCCTCCAACGCCGCCGGAGAACTGGTGAATCCCGCCTGTGCCAGCAATGCCGCCCGCAATCCGGTCTGCGCCGCCTGAGCCGGCATCAACGGCGTGCACAAACTGCCGTGCATCGCCCGGAAACCCGCCGCCTGCGACAGCGCAATGCCGATCGCCGTCCGCATCGCCTGCGTGTCAAGGCCAAGCAGGCTGCCCGCCGCCACCGCCGCGCCGATGCCACCCGTAATTCCGGTGCCGGACCAGGCCATCGATCCTTTCGCCGGCGGCACGGTCAACGCCTTGCAAAGCCGGCATTCCAACTCCACGCCCAACGTGAACGCCGCCAGAAACGCTTGTCCGGACACCGGTTTAAGTTCCGCCAGCGCAAAAGCCGCCGCCGCGACCGGACCGCTCGGGTGAACCACCGCCTGTTCATGGGTGTCGTCGAAACTGAAGATACTGGACGCCAGACAATTGATCAGCGCGGCATGCAACACATCGGCTTTACGTCCACGTCCGATCAGCGTGGCCTGCCCCTGGCCGGCGAAGAAACCCAGTGCCGCGTCGGCGATATCGACCCCGGTATGACGAGCCCCACCAAGAGTACAGCCGAGGATGTTGAAAACAGAGCGCAACGCCTCCCGCCGCACCGTATTGGGCAGGTCGCTGTACTTGGTACTGGCCGCATAGGCCGCCAGTTGCGTTGTGACGGCGCCGTCGGCGACTGCCATGGTATCTACCTCCTGCTAAAGCGATCGAGTCGCGCCGCCATCGATATCGATAATGCAGCCCTGGATGAAGTCCGCCTTCGAAGACGCCAGATACGCCACCAGGCTGCCGATTTCCGCCGGCTGTCCAACCCGGGTGGTGCCGTGCGACGACACCAGTTGCGTCAGCGCCGCGTCCCGGCTGAGACCGCGATCACGCATCGTGCGCTCTACATTGCGGGCGAAACGGTCGGTCTCGATCAATCCGGGGTTGATCGCATTGACCCGAACGCCTTGCGGTATCCCGATATCGGCCATGGCTTTGGTGAAGTTCAGCAATGCGACATTGACCGATCCGCCGATGGTGAACTCGGCCGATCCGGCGCGGGACCCGATACCGACGATATTGACGATGCCGCCCTTGGCTTCCCGCAGATGCGGCCACGCTGCCCGGGTCATCCGCACATATCCATGGAACTTCAGTGCGAAACCGTCCTGCCAGTCATCCTCGGTCAGGCTGAAGAAATCCGCCCGTTTGGTCGCCCCTGCATTGTTCACCAAAAGGTCGAGTCGACCGAAATGACCAACTGCCTCTGCAACAGCCTGCGCCGGTGCGGCCGGATCGCGCAGATCCAGCGACACCACCCGCACATTGACAGTGTGTTCCCGCATCAGACTGTCCGCGACTTGCCGGAGTTTCGCCGAGTCGCGGGCCACAAGGCAAAGATGCATGCCCTCTCTGGCGAGTTCAGCCGCGACAGCCGCACCGATGCCGCGGTTAGCGCCGGTTACCAGTGCAACTTTTCCGTTCAATTCCAGTTCCATGTGCCATCTCCTGGTTCTTTTCCGTGCCAGGATGGTCCCAAACTGGACTTACCGCAAATTCGGCTTGCTCCCAAACACGATTCTGTCGGAATTTTATGCAAAGGACTATAGCGCTATTACCCAATCAGTCCTATATTGACGAGGCTGAGTTGCAGGAAAGAAATATATGTCAGAAGATGTGTTGGGCCTCACCGCCCAGATCGTAAGTGCTCATGTGACAAAAAACCCGGTATCCGTTGAGGATTTGCCCGGTTTGATCCGTGAGATCTACAAGACCTTGTCGAGTGTCGGCGAAGTCGCCGCGCCGGTCGAGGCCGCCAAACCGGCGGTGCCGGTCACCAAGTCCGTTTTCCCGGATTACGTCGTTTGCCTTGAAGACGGCAAGCAGATGACGATGTTGAAACGCCATTTGATGACCGAACACAACCTGACGGTCGATCAGTATCGCGCCAAGTGGAGCCTGCCATCCAGCTATCCGATGGTCGCCCCGAACTACGCTGAGACGCGGTCTTCGCTGGCCAAGAAGATGGGCCTGGGTCGCAGCCGCACAGTCGTTCCGCCGCCGAAGAAGCCCGGCCGCAAGCCCGGCCGCAAACCCGCCGCGCGCGGTTAACGCCCACCGCGCACGGTTAACGCCCGCCACGCGTGGTTAACGACTGACACGCGCGGTTAACAAATGCCGCTGGCCAGGACTGAAAGACCGGCGGCCATGCTGCCGTCGTTACGGCGGTGCGTGACCGCATCGGCTCCAGCATGAGGCGACGACGGGGAGGCAGACTTTCGCCTCCCCGTCGTCCCCTGGCTTAATCCGGTTATCCATACAGAAACTGGAATACGGTCAGGTATCCGGATCAGGTCCGGACAGTGTTCACCGGGCCATGACGGCGAATGTCCTTACCGCCCCCAGAAACCTTACCGCCCCTTGAAACCACGCGGTTGACGCTTCTCCTTGAATGCCAAAGCGGCTTCCCGGAAATCCTCCGTCAGGTACAACCGCATCGGAGCCTGCTGGAATGCCGCCTCCTTCGCGTAACGATCCAGGAACCAACGCCTGGTCCGCACGGTCGCACGCACCGACAACGGTGGGTTAGCAGCCACG
This sequence comes from Rhodopila sp., assembly GCA_043739265.1. Lineage (GTDB taxonomy): Bacteria > Pseudomonadota > Alphaproteobacteria > Acetobacterales > Acetobacteraceae > Rhodopila. The sequence goes on from JAYUEJ010000266.1 coordinate 11,708, forward strand.
GCCTTTGCCAATGTCAGGGCCGCTTCCATTACAGTGCCCTTGGCCGCGACACGGTTGATCACATTCGCCGCCAGGGCTTCCTCGGCAGTGAAATACCGGCCGGTTAACGAAACCTCATCTCCAAAAGCCCCGGCGCCGCGGAAGTGAAACTGAGCCCAGTGCTTTGCCGCACCCAACCCGCGGGAGGTTTCGGTCAACTGGAACTGTGTACCCGCTTCGGCAACGATCAGGTCGCAATCCAGCACCAGGCCCAGTCCAAGACCCAGCACATAGCCATGCACCGCCGCGATCACCGGCTTCCAGTTGACCGACTGGAACAGCAGATCACCGGCATTGGCATCGTGACTTTGCGGGCCGCCAAGACGCTCGAATTCCTCCCGCGACCGCAATTGCCGCTGATGCACGTCGGCACCGCTGCAGAATGCCCTGCCCCGCCCACACAGAATGGCGACAGAGGCGTCCGGATCAGCATCGAATGTGCGCATCGCGGCCATCAACTGCCGCACGACCTCATCGCTGACCGCGTTCAACTTCTCCGGCCGGTTCAACGCGATCGTCGCGATGTGGTCGTGGCATTCGTAATCGACGTATTGGCGTTCGTCCGCGCTATCCACGCTCACCTCCCTGGTGTTCACCGGCATTGCTGTTAGCCTGTGTTCGGCAGGCTGGACCGCAACCGGCCGAACTGCAAACCAGCCGAAAGGAAGCGCACCATGAAACACGGCAGGATTCTTCTCGAAACGACCGGCCAGGTCGCGGTCCTGACGCTGAACGACCCCAGCGTGCTGAACGCCTTCGGCCGGAAGCTGCGCGAGGACATGACGGTGGCCATGGATCGCGTGGAAGCCGGTTCCGCCCGCTGCCTGGTCATCACCGGCGCCGGCCGGGCCTTCTGTTCGGGCGCCAACCTGAACGATCCGGACCGACCCACGCGTGACCGAGCAGCCGAAGCCCGCGGCGAGGTCGAAAGCGACCTGGAATCCTGGTACAACCCCATGTTCCTCCGCCTGCGCGCGCTGTCGATCCCCATGGTCACCGCCATCAACGGCATGGCCGCCGGCGCGGGCATGAGCCTGGCACTCACGGGGGACATTCGCATCGCCGCCCGCTCCGCCTCCTTCCTTCAGGCGTTCGCGCGCATCGGCCTGGTGCCTGACTGCGGCTCTTCCTGGCTGCTGCCGCGCATGATCGGCATGGCCCGCGCGATGGAGCTTTCATTGCTCGCCGAACGCCTGCCCGCGGAAACCGCTTTGTCCTGGGGCCTGGTCAACCGCATGGAAGAAGACTCGGACCTTATGCCAAAAGCCATGCAAATGGCCCGGGCCCTGGCGGCCGGCCCCAAATCGCTGGGTCTTATCCGTCAGATGTACTGGGAAGGCATGGACAACCGCTACAGCGAACAACTCGACCTGGAGGCAAAACTACAAAGCCAGGCGGGAGCAACAAGCGACTTCGAGGAAGGCGTCGCGGCATTCCGTGAAAAGCGGCCGGCGGCATTCACCGGTCAATAATAAGACGCCCCATAGGAGTTCCAATCCAGAATGCGCATCGGTATCGTAACCATCCCGTCGGCCGCCGAAACCGGCCCCTCGGTCGTCGAATACGTCACCGCCATCGCCCGGCAGGTCGAGGCCCTCGGTTTTCACGGCCTTTGGGTCACCGACGCCTTCGCCCGCGGCAAGCCGACACTCGATCCCCTGATCCTGCTCGCTGCGATTGCGTCACAAACATCGCGCATCGAACTGGGCACCTGCGTCGTGCAAATCCCGCTGCGCCACCCCGTCGAGCACGCCCACCGCGTACAAACCCTGAATGCGATGTCCGGCGGGCGTTTCCGTTTCGGTGTCGGCAGCGGTTCGACCAAGAACGATTTCGATGCGGTGCAAGTGGACTACGACGCCCGCTTCAAGACCCTGACCGTCCATCTGGAGGTGATTCGAAAAGTCTGGGCCGGGCAGCCGGTGTATGGCCCCGCCTTGTCGGTATGGCCCGGAACCGAAGGCGGCCCGCCCGTGCTGCTGGGCGCCTGGCGCAGTGAACGCTGGATCAACCTGTCGGCGAAAGTCCTGCAAGGCTGGATCGCATCAGGAATCCACACATCCTGGGAAGACCTGGAAATCGGCGTCAAGATGTTCCGCGCCGCCGGAGGCAAAAGAGCCGTCCTGGCCAACATCTTCACCGATTTCCGCGACACACCGGGTAATCTGCCATTCAACCATGTGCCGAAGATTTCACTGTTCTGCTCGCCCAAGGAAGCCAAGGACAGATTGAATCGTCTGGAAGACCTGGGGATCGACGACGCCTTACTGGTCGTTCCGTCGGGCGATCCGGCGCAGTTGGAAACGATCGCCGGGCTTATCGGGTGAACACCCGGGTCATTCCTTAACCGTCATGGCCGGCCTTCGTGCCGGCCATCCGCCCACGAAGGCCGCTCTAACCCACGATCCGCTCCAACCCGCCCATATATCCGCGCAACACCTCCGGCACGTCGATCGATCCATCCGCCTGCTGGTAATTTTCCATCACCGCGATCAGCGCCCGCCCAACGGCAATACCCGACCCGTTCAGCGTGTGGACGTAAGCAACGGCCTTTCCCTCCACCCCGCCGCGGAACCGCGCATTCATCCGCCGCGCCTGAAAATCACGGCAGTTGGAGCAAGAGGAAATCTCCCGGAACATCTGCTGCCCCGGCAACCAAACCTCCAAATCATGGGTCCGCGTCGAGGCAAAACCGGTATCGCCCGACGCCAGCAGCATCCGCCGGTAGGGCAAACCGAGCGCCTCAAGGATCAACTCCGCCGACCGCGTCATCCACTCATGCTCATCGCCGCTTTTGTCGGGATGCGCGATGCAGACCAGTTCCACTTTCCGGAATTGATGCTGACGCAGCATCCCACGCGTATCCCGCCCCGCCGATCCGGCCTCGCTTCGGTAACAATCGGTCAACGCGGTCAGCCGCAACGGCAACTGCTTCTCCGCCACGATCTCCCCCGCAACGGTATTCGTCAGCGGCACCTCGGCGGTCGGAATCAGATACCGCCCGTCGGTGGTCTTGAACAGATCGTCCTCGAATTTCGGCAGGTTGCCGGTGCCATACACCGTCGCCGCATTCACCAGTGACGGAACGATCGTCTCCAGGTAGCCGCGCTCCTGCGTGTGCTGGTCCAGCATGAACTGCCCAAGCGCCCGCTCCATCCGCGCGAGCGGGCCGCGCAGCACGGTAAACCGGGCGCCGGCCAGTTTGGAGGCGGTGGCGAAATCCATCATCCCCAACGCCTCGCCCAGCTCAAAGTGCTGCCTGGGCGCGAAGTCGAATACCGCCGGCTCCCCCACCTGTTTCAGCACGACATTGGCGGTTTCGTCGGCACCATCCGGCACCGACGCGTCCAGAATGTTCGGCAGCGCCTCCAGCACCCGGCGAATCGCGGCGTCCAGGTCAGGCACCCGCTTTTCCATGCCGTCCATATCGCCCCGCAACGCCGTCGCCTCGCGTTCCAGCGCAACCGTATCGCCGCCGGTCCGCTTGCCCTGGCCGATTTCCTTCGCCAGGGCGTTCCGCCGAACCTGCTTTTCCTGCAACGCGGTTTGCGCGGCACGCCGGTCGGCATCCAAAACCATCAGCTCCGCCGAAACCGCCGCCAGCCCCCGCCGCGCCATCGCAGCATCGAAACCTTCCGGATCGGCCCGAATCGCTCGGATATCGTGCATGGACTCAGACCTCTACAGGCTTCGGTTCGACCCAGCCGGCGCAGATGATGGAGATTTCGTACAGTCCGATCAACGGAATCGCCAGGCCGGTCTGGGTGATGACGTCGGGCGGCGCCAGGATCGCGGCGATGACGAACATGCCGACATAGGCGTAACGCCGGAACTTCCGGAGTTGCGTGGAGTTGGTGATCCCGACCTTCGCCAGCAGCGTCAGCGCCACCGGAAGCTGGAAGGTGATCCCGAACGCGAAGATCAGCTTCATCACCAGATCCAGGTATTCGCTGACCTTGGGCAACAGTTCGATCGGCACGCCGCCGCCACCCACCGGGTCCTGGAAGCTGGCGAAGAACCGCCACGCAAACGGAAACACGAAATAGTAGGCCAGTGCGGCGCCGGCCACGAACAACACCGGCGTGGCAGCCAGGAACGGCAGAAACGCACGCTTTTCGCTGCGATACAAACCCGGCGCCACAAACAGCCAGATCTGCGCCGCGATCACCGGAAAGGCGACGAACGCGCCGCCGAAGAACCCCACCTTTATCTTGGTGAAGAACGCCTCGTAGAGCTGCGTATAGATCAAATGCGGGTCAGGATTGCCTTGCTCGCGCAGCACCTCCGCCAGCGGTTCGGCGAGAAAATAGTAGATCGCACCGGCAAAGTAATAGGCGGCGCCGAAGCACACCAGGAACGTGCCGGCGGACCAGATCAGCCGGCGGCGCAACTCGATCAGGTGATCCAGCAGCGGCATCGGCTTGTCGTCAATCGGATCGTTTTCAGATGTTGCCACGTTCGGCTTTCTCGATGTTAACAAACGGCGACCAGGCCGATGGATTACGGAACGGCGATTACGAAGGTACCCAAGGCTGGCCTACGTCCTGGACTGGCGTTGCAGCACGGCTTCGGGGGGAATGAAAGCCGGCGCCTCGGCCGGCTGCATGGCGGCTTCGATCGCCGGCGGCGGCACCATGTTCGGCGGGATAAACGCCGGCGCCAACGGCTTCGCCGGTTCGGCTGGCGGTGCCAACAGCGGTTCCGGCACGGACTGCTCGTTGACCGTCACCTCATCCAGTGTGGAAACCCCGGCCGCCGCCGGTTCGAACGGATTATCCGCGAACGTGTCGCGAATCGACCGGTCCGGATCGACGTGCTTTTCCAGCGCGGCGGGCAGGTCGAAGTTGCGGATGTCGCTGAAGACTTTCTTCACGTCCCCAAGATCGGCCTCACGCACCATCTCATCGACGTGAGTCTGGAACTCGGCGGCCATGCGGCGCGCTTTCTTGACCAGGCCGGACACGGTGCGGATGGCGGCGGGCATGTCCTTAGGGCCGATCGCGATCAACGCGACGGCTCCTATCAAAAGAATTTCCGACCAGGCAAAATCGAACATGAGGGTGCGTGTGTCTCCAGGCGCCGTTAGCTAGCAGGAACCGGCAGCCGGGGAAACCTGCCGCGTGGTCGCTGCCGGATTCCTGATGAACCCGAACTACCGGTGAGCAATGGACACCGGTTCGCCCACCGGGGCGGCGGTCAGGAAGCCCAGGGTGCCGCCCTCCAGCACGACGCAGGTCAGCGCGCCGCCGAACACCGCGCCGGTATCGATGGCGATGCGGTTGTGGCGCACGACGGGCGCCTTCACCGGCGTATGGCCATGCACCACGACGGCGCCGAAATCGGCTTCCGAGTAAAGGAACGGCTGGCGGGACCGCAGCAGGTCGTCGCGTGCCTGGTCCTGCAGCGCGATGCCGGGGCGCACACCGGCATGGATGAAGGCGTAACCGCCCTCCCGGTGCATCAGGACCAGGTCGCGCAGAAAATCCTGATGCATCCGCGGGATCCGGCTGGCCCAAACGTCCCGCGGGCCTTCCGGGTCGATACCGTAGCTTTGCAGCGCCGCCTTGCCGCCCGCGAACAGCCAGTCGGTGCCGGCGGCGCGTTCGCCTGACAGTGCCTCCAGCATCGTACTTTCGTGGTTGCCCATCAGGTTGACCATGTCCATCCCGGCGATGGGGCACCCATCGACCAGGCGCGCGATCACGCCGGCCGTGTCGGCGCCCCGATCCACGTAGTCGCCGATATGCAGCAGCAGGGCGGATGCGATCGGCCGGCTGGCCAGATCCTCGGCGACCAGGGCATGCAGGTTGCCCAATTGGCGATTGCAGCCGTGGATATCACCGATGGCATAAATACGCCGGCCGGGCGGCAAGGAGGCGGGCGCTTGAGAGAGTTCGATCATTGCGCATCGGGGTTACAGGCGTATCGGGGCGGAGGCAACCGTCGCCGCGTCTGCCCGGCAATTCTCATTTTAGGCGACCCGACCTTGGCCGATCCGTCATGACCGGCCTTGTGCCTGCCATCCGCGCACGACCGTCTGGGGGGGACCGCCCGGACAAGCCCGGCCATGACGATAAAGCAATGGAATCCGGTCAAAATCATTGGCTCGTATGGTGTTATCTGCCGGCCCCCGCCGAGACAGGGTGAACGCCCGGTGCGGCGTGCCCGTGGCGATGCCCAACAGCGATCGCTGCGCCCTTGCATCGACAAGTGGCGTGACGGAAAAGCCAGCGCTGGCGGATTCGGTGCCGCGGACTGAACATTTTGATTCCGCGAAACTCCGCGTCCGCTTGATGACTGTCATGCACACGGCACCAACGAACCGCCGTTGCCCGGGAAGGTGAAACAACCCGACTGCAACAGATAAATCTATAAATGCCTTTAAAAAGCGGCCGGCCCTGACCCGGACGGCGCACAAATGCCCGATTTGGAATTAAAACCTCAATCCCTCTCATAATCTAAGAATGATTACCTTGACATCCCACCACAACCTAAGGTAGTGTCAACCCGCATCACCTCCAGTCCCGGGGCACCATGACCAAGACCGCCACCCACGAAAAAACCCACCCGCACGATCCCCGCGCCCGGTCCGATTTCCTCCTGACCCT
>JAYUEJ010000267.1:0-6120 GCA_043739265.1 Rhodopila sp.
TGCCACGGCTGGTGGCGGCGGAAATCGCCGCTCCGCCGCGTCGCGCGCGTTCGGCGGTCATCAGCGGAATCTCGTTTTTACCGCTGCGATGCGTCTGGCAGCCTGATCCGCGCTGAACGGAGATTGATACCGCATGACCGGCAGGCACGCTCGGGCGGGCAAGCCAGTGTCACGGTGTGAAATACTTCAGCGCACTCGCGGCTGATGAAAGTACATTTTCCACGACAAACCAGGACTGCGTCGCGGTCGGGCACCCCATACGGGCCTGTCGCGCGGTAACGGCACGCCGGTAAGCCGAGGATCTCTTTATGACACAAGAAGTGGATGGATTTGTTTCCCTGATCACGATCTTGATCCGTGCCGCCTATGCCGCCCTGGTCCTGGGCCTGGGTGCTATCGACGCGCAGGCCATCAACCATGATGTCCCGCCGCCGTGTGGTAACGATAACGACCGGCTGGAGCGTTCCGGGGATCGCCCCTTCGCTGTGACTGCGTGCGCAGCGAAGCAATAGAATGATCCGGGGCAGTTATCAGAGGATCGCCGCGCTACAGTCGCAACGACACCGCGGTCATCGATAGCGCGAGACCTTCAGGTCATCCGACGGGAGTCCGAGATCAGGCTACCGGACGGGCGATAGTTGCGGATAGCGGATGAAAGGAACACCATCGGCCGGTGTGTCGAGGCGGGTGGCTTTACCATCCCGCGGCAAGGCGTCCTGGCAGAGCTTCGCCGCAAACCCTTCCGCCAGGAGCGGCGATTTTCGGGTTTGGAGTACGCGCGCCGCATCGCGACTGTTCCGTCCACGGCGCGATCCCGCTGACCACTGGATTATCGTTTGCAATGACTGAAACCGGCCGGGACTGAAACCGGCCGGGCGCGGCCGTCACGCTCCCGCAGCCAAACGGCGTGTCATGGTATGAAATATTTCAGCGCGCTGACCCTGCGCTGGTGCAATGCTCCTGTTGTCAGGAAGGTCGGATCGAAAGCCCGGCAGCGTCTGACGAAGCCGCAAGTGCCGTGACATCCCGGTCTCCAATGAAAGACTGTGTCACAGTACGAATACTGTATTTGAACTTAACCGGCCAAGTGTGCCTGTATCGCGAATACGGCACCCTGGTGAAACATGGAGACTACCATGACACACGCACTGTTTAGCCGCTTCTTCTCGAAGAACACCATGATCCGCGTCGTCATTGCTGCCCTGAGCCTCGGCATCGGGATCGCCAACGCCGCCTCCTCCGGCAAATCGGATATGCAGCGTCATAACGGGCCGTATGACAACACCGGCAACGGTTCGGGCGGCTTTGTCGGCGGTGGCGACGGCGGCGGCGGCTAACCCGTTTGCACCCGGGTCGCGGAAAGGCCGGCACCAAGCCGGCCTTTTTGTTGTGTCATACTAACGAAGTGCGTTTTGGCCTGGCGACGCGGCGCGCATGGCTGACCGTGGGGCCTCCCGGGTTGGGTGCGGCATTGGCGCCCCACAACCGCTCCTAGACCCGCCAGACCTTGACCCGCCAGACCTTGACCCACCAGACCTTGACCCACCAGCCCTTGACCCACCAGCCGACCGCCAGCCACGGCATCGTCATCGCCGCGGCTGGCCAGCCCATTTTCGTCCCCTCGCCTGACTGGCCAGGGAACCGGCCCACGCGCTAGCTGCCCGGATCGATCCAGCCGATGTTTCCATCACTGCGTCGGTACACGACGTTCAGCACGCCATTCACGCTGTTGCGGAACATCATGACCGGCTGATCGGCCAGATCCATCCGCATCACTGCCTCGCCCACGGACAGAACGGCGATTTCGGTCTGCGTCTCCGCCACCACGGTCGCATAGGCTTCATCCAGTGTGCGGCCATCGACCGCAGCGCCGTCCTCCTCCTCTTTCAGGATGTATTGCCGAGCGGCCTCGGGCCCCGCGCGGATGGAAAGGTCTCGGTGATGGTCGTTGACCCGCCTGCGATAGCGTCGCAGACGCTTGGCGATATGCTCCGCCGCATCGTCGAAGGCGGCGTTGGCATCGGCCGCTTCGCCTTCGCCTCGCAACTGGAGACCTCGGCCCGCATGCACATTAATATCGCATGTAAAGAAACTTCGCGCTCGGCTGAAGGTAACGTGCGCTTCCAACGCATGATCGAAATACTTGCCAGCGATGGCGTCCATTTGGGTGGACACACGAGTTCGCAACGCGTCCGACAGGTCAACTTGCTTGCCGGCAACCGTGATCTGCATCGTACTCTCCCGACCAGTTCAACACGCCGCCCGGGGCGAACACGAATTCGTGTCCCGGCGGCCGCATCATTTGGACACCCTGCGGGCCGCTGTGTCCACTAGCGAATAATCATTTGTCCGGTGGCGCCTGTCTTTTCGTTGGTTGGGGCGTCAAAATCGGCGAACGGGATCATCGTATGCCTGGACTCGGCGCCCGGCTTCCGGCCCCCCTGTTGGTGGAAGACCGCGGGCCGGCGGCAGTCGAACCCCACCCGCCGGCCGATCCCGAACGCCGGTCTGACGACGCTTACGCTGTTCCGGGTGAGTTGCCACAAGGCGCCGCGGCCGGTTACGAACAGTCTGGTTAATCCAAACGGCTGACCGCACGACATTTGCCATGCCGATGCGCCCCACTATCGTTGGCACAGAGGGCCTGTCGGTTGGCCTACCAGCGAACCACCGAACCCCACGCCCAGCGGCATCCGTGCCAGTCCGATCCCGCAACCCACCGAGGGCAAAGATGAACACCACCCCTGACCCGAAGACCCCTTCATCTCGGGTCCTTTACGCGACGTTGGGCCTGCTGCTCGCAATCCTGCTGATCGGCACGGGCGGCTTCCTGTGGCTTAACGGCAATGACGGCACCGCCGTGCTGGGCATAGGCGGCCCTTTCACGCTACAGGACGGCGCCGGCAAGCCGGTCACCGACCGCGATTTTCGCGGCAAATACATGTTGGTCTATTTCGGCTACACCTTCTGCCCAGACGTCTGCCCGACCACTCTGAATGCTGTCGCCGACGCGATGGACAAGCTGGGTCCAGCCGGCGCCGCCCGTATCCAGCCGGTGTTCATCACCGTCGATCCGAAGCGCGACACGCCGTCCGTGGTAAAGCAATACGCCGCGGCGTTCGGACCCAGTGTCATTGGGTTAACCGGCACGGCGGATGAGATCGCGAAGGTGGCAAAGGAATACCGGGTTTATTATGCCGAACATCGCACCGGCCCGGGACCGGACGATTACTCGATGGATCACAGTTCGGTGCTTTATTTGATGGGCCCGGACGGGGCGTTCATCGCGCCGGTGCGGGCGGATGAAACGGGGGCGGAGATGGCAGCCTCCCTGAAGAAGCTGATGGGGTAACCGGCCGTCGGTCAGGATGAAGCCGACCGGGAGGCGGGTTGCCGCCGCTAGCTCAAACGACGAAACTCCACCGACCGTTCAAGGAACACGCCCATGCTGCAAGTCCCCCCCGCCGTCCCGGGCATGCGTGAAGACGAGATCGACACCCCCGCCCTGGTTATCGACCTGGATGCGTTGGAATCGAACCTCGACACCATGGCCGCGTTGCTCGCGCCGACCGGGGTGAAATTGCGGGCCCATGCCAAGACGCATAAATCTCCGATCATCGCCAGGTTGCAGATGGCGCGCGGCGCGATCGGCAACTGCGTGCAAAAAGTGACCGAGGCCGAGGTGCTGGCCTGGGGCGGCATCCCCGACATTCTTGTCAGTAACGAAGTCGTCGGCGCCGCCAAGCTGGCCCGGTTATGCGCCCTGGCGCGGATCGCCAAGGTCGCGGTGTGCGCCGACGACGCCGGCCAGGTGGCGGCGATCGAGGCCGCCGCCGCGGATGCCGGCATGCGCATGACGGTCCTGGTGGAAATCGATGTCGGCGCCGGACGCTGCGGCGTGCAGCCCGGGCCGGACGCGGTGGCGCTGGCGATGCGGATCGCCGGATCGAAGCACCTGATCTTTGGCGGTTTGCAGGCGTATCAGGGCAGCGCCCAGCACAAGCGCACCCCGACGGAACGGCGAACCCTGATCGGCGGTGCGATCGATGCATCGCGGCGGACGGTGGAGCAGCTTCGGCAACAAGGCCTGGAGTGCGCGATCGTCGGCGGTGCCGGGACCGGAACGTTTCAGATCGAGTCGCAATCCGGCGTTTATACCGAGATGCAGGCCGGCAGTTATGTGTTCATGGACGCCGACTATGCGCGCAACCTGGATGAGGCCGGCAACCCGGTCAGCACGTTCCGGCATGCTCTGTTCGTGCTGTCCACGGTCATGAGCCAGGCGCAGACCGGTGTCGCGGCGCTGGACGCCGGGCACAAGGCGGTGGCGGTGGATTCCGGCATGCCCACCGTGTGGCAGCGGCCGGATATTCGTTACGCCAGTGCTTCGGACGAGCATGGCAAGTTGGAGTTCGGCAGCGAAACGATCGTGCCGAAGATTGGGGAGAAACTAAGGCTGGTGCCAGGGCATTGCGATCCGACGGTGGACAAATTTGACTGGTATGTCGGGGTGCGGAATGGCCGCGTGGAATGCCTTTGGCCGGTCGCGGCGCGGGGCGGAATGAGTTGACGGGAAGGTCGGGGCGTTGCCCCAAACCCCACCAAGGGCCGGCGGCCCTTGGAACCGCTTATGGACGGGATCAAAAAGGCCCGGTGGCCTTTCCTATAGCCGCACCCTCACCCCCGCTAATACCGTCGGCCCGGGTGTCTGATATCCATTCACCGGCTCGAACTTCGAATTCAGGATGTTCCATCCATTCACGTACAGCTCGACCTGCGGCGTCACGGTATAGCTGCCCGCCACATTGGCGATCAGTCCGTGCTGGCCAACACCGTAGCCGATTCCGTTGCCGCTGTTGTCGTAGAGAAAGTCATGGGCCGTCCCCGTATAAATAACGGTCGTGACAATCCGCAGGCCGGACAACGGCCGAATCGTCACGTCGAACGACGCCTCATTCTGCGGCCGGCGCAACAATTGTGATCCCACCGCAGCCGACTGGCCGACCGAGGCGGTGTTCAGCAGCGTGTAGGCGGCATGCAAATCGAGCCACGCCGCCGGGCGCAGCGTCGCCTCGGTTTCCACGCCATGCACATGCGCCGAACCCAGATTGATCTCGGTATCGACCGGCGAAAACACGCCGACAATCAGGTTTTGCACACGCTGATCGAAGTAGGTGGCGCCCACCGTCGCGAAATCCGTCCGTCCCGCGGCCGCGATATCGGTGGTGAATCCAGCCTCCCAACCGCGTGCTCGTTCCGGCTTCAGCGCGGGATTGCCGACAAAGCCAAAGGTATCGACACCAAAGCGGTCGAACAGCGACGGCGCCCGAAATGCCGTCCCGTAGGCGAGTTTAAGGTGTGTGGCGATCTCTTTCAGATCATAGACCGCGCCCAGGCGCCACGTCCCGGGGGTTTCCCCGCCCACCCAATCCTGGCGGATCTGGCCGGTCAGAGCCAGACGTTGCAACACCGTCGTTTGTAACCCGGCATAGATCGCATTGGTGGTCATTGACGCCGTCGCCGCCTGGCCAAAGCGGAAGCCACCGAAATTGTCGTTGACCCTTACCTTGGCGGTATCTCCGGTATATTGGTAACCGAAGGTCATTGCGCTGGCCGAAAGGCCGGGCAGATCGCCCAGATGCAGGGTATTGTTCCATTGCGCATCGGTGCGATAGGCGTGATAGCGCGAATCGGACGATGTCTGGTTCGGATCGGCCAGCGCCAGCGGTTCTTGATACCGCCGGTCACTCTGCAACCGCCCGACGAAGACGCTTGTTTCCAGCCGGTCGTCGAACAGATGTGTGGTGCCCCCGACGCGACCCAGCAGCGATGTCGTCTGCCCGCTGGAATTTGAATTGTCGTAAGTCGGGGAGCCCAGCGTGTCGAACCCGAAATAAGCCGTATTGGCCCGCAGCAACAGCGACAGTCGGGTGCCTTCCACCGGCGTATAGCCCAGGTTCACCGTCAATATCCGGTCGCGAAACCCCTGCGGGACTCCGGTATAGACACTTTGCCGCCGCGGAATGGAGTCATAGCCGCGCTGCGATTGCGATGCCGCGGTCAGCGCGAAATCCACTGGCCCCTCTATGCCGCTTGCCGTGACGCTGCCGCGCACCAGCG
>JAYUEJ010000268.1:0-2015 GCA_043739265.1 Rhodopila sp.
CGGCGGTTCCACCGAGCATCCCCCCTGCCATCGCGACCACTCCAAGAGTTCCCACGAGGCGCGTTAATGTTCTGATCATCGATCGACTCCTCCCAAAAAAAGACGGTTTCTTTACTCTTTCGATACTAACGCGAGCGGCAGGTGGTTCCAGTCCTTAGTTGGCTGGAAATTCGTCCTGCCAGAAGCGCGCCCCGACCTCCCTGATCTTGTTGCTCCCTTCCTGGCTAAGCGGATGTGCGGCGAGCAGGTGCTCGTCGTTGCCGTCGTCAAACATCTTCAGCGATTCAACGGCCGATTGCTCAAACAGGCGGACGGCCGCAAGGTAGTTTTCATGGGCACGGGCGAGCGACGGCGGCGGTTGCAGGGCACCAATCGCGGTGTCGGCTCGGCGGAAGGTCGCCAGACCGGCGTCGATTCGGGTTTTCAACTCGGCTTTTCCGAGATCGTGCGTGGTGTAGAATATATTTCCCAGGCTCATGCGCATGCTGGTTCTTTCGACCTCGCCGTGGATCGGCCATAGCGCCAGGATGTACGCTTCCTCGGCGCGCGTGAGGGCGGGTTTTGGCGGGGTGGTAGCGGCACGCGACTGCGCGGGATCGGGCGCGCGTGCGGTCGTGGCTGCCTCATGGGTCACGCCGAACGCCACGATCGCCAGCAAAGCCATGACGGCGACTGCAACAACGGAATTTTTGACGCTAAAGGGCCACCACGCGCGCGTTGCTGGCTTGACCGCCAGGTCATCGCCAATCGTGCCTGAACCCCGGGGGAACGCTTTATATTCCATCAGTTTCCTCGCTTGCCGAGCGGATGGGCGGGTTTTTTGACCGCTAACGTTCGGTTATGTGGTCTGAGACATATCGAGACCGCCAAGAACCGGATGAAGTGCGGTGTGTTCTATCCGTAGGATTCTTGCGGATGGAGGCGCCGTGTTGAGTAAATGTTTGTCCATGCACGACGCCAAGTCAACACGATGGATGGTCAAGGGGCTACACGTTCCCGACATCACGGCACTTTACTGTCAAAACAACCCAGATGGGAAAGCGGGCGATTATGCTGACCGGAACACAGGTTTTGTTCTTATCGATCATTGCGTAATGATAATATTGGAGGAGGGCGGGTGGATATGACGGATGGAACGATACAGTCTGGTTAAATAATCCGATCAAACTGGTTTTTTAGAAGTGTCTGAGGGGCCGGCAGGGGAATAGTCTGATATTTTATCAAAACGTGAATCAAGAGTTGGCCAACCGGAACTGCAACAATTGGGTTGTCCTGCCTTCGTGCGCACTCTATTCGGGTGCGGATTGGATTTGTGCTGCCGGTTTGATGAAGTCATTATGAATAGATGACGCCCCCGGCACTTTGCTGAGCGGAATGGCGGTGACCGTCGGACTGGCCTTGGCTTACCGCGGTGGCTGTTTCCCGCTGGCGTCCGGCCGAGTGCTGCCGGCGAGGGCGCCCGGTTTGAGCGTGGGCACGGGCGCGCCGTATATCAGGTCGTGGGCGGTGCTGCTCAGCAGGCCGGCTCGCATCTCGGCGGCGTGGCGTTCGGCGGGCGGGAGGCTTGGGAGACTTTCGTTGATTTCGCTGGATTCCTTGGCCATCGCGATCGCCCACATTTCGTGATGGCGTTTTTCGGCCGGCGTCCGGGTCGCGGCTGGTGTCGGCGACGGGATGGGATTGTGGATTTGTGTTTGTTCCAGGCGGGCGTGGGATTCCGCTTCCAACAGTTGCACCGCAAGGGGGTTGAGGAACGCGTCGGATCGGGGCGGCGGATCGTCCTCGATCGTTGGCGGTTCGTCGGGTGGCGGCGGTTGCGGATCAGCGGTCTGGTGGACGAGCCGAGCGCGGCGGTTTTGTTCGGCGGCGCGGTTGCAGGAGATGGCGTTGCCGCGGAGGCGCAGGATCATCGACAGGGAAAGGTCATCCGCCATGGACAGGCAGAGCGACCCCAGGGCGGCGAGGCCGAAGCTGACGATCTGCGCGACGGCAATGAGGTCGGCGTTATTGCGGGC
>JAYUEJ010000269.1:0-18308 GCA_043739265.1 Rhodopila sp.
CGCCCATATTCAATGGGCACAAGAAATGTTCGACCAGGCCGGCATGCTGCGCGAACTGGTCAAGTGGGACTACGAAATGCGCCGTGGCGACCAGGCCGCGTCCGTCGTCGATCGCGCCCTGGAAATCGCCAACACCTCACCGCAAGGCCCATGCTATCTCAGTTTGCCCCGCGAAGTGCTTGGCGAAACAATGTCCACCCCCGCCGAAAGCAATCGCACCCATCGCGCCATCCCACGCCCGCCGGAAGCCCGCGCCGATGACATCGACACCCTGGCCGACTGGATCGCCGCCGCCAAAAATCCCCTGATCATTACCGGAATGCTCGGTAAAGACCCAAACGACAGTATCGTATTAGCACGGTTGGCGGAACGATACGCTCTGCCCGTCGTGCCATACAACACCCGGTACTTCGCCCTGTCCGCGGACCACCCGATGTTCCAGGGATCGATGCCCGGGCCATTGCTGCAAGACGCCGATCTTGTGATCGTGTTCGAAACGGATGTCCCCTGGCTGTCCAGCAAGGAAGCACCCAAGCCAAACGCCCGAATCGTGCAGATTGGGGAGGACCCGCTGCACGGCAACCTGCCCATGCGCAGCTTCCCGTCCGACCTGACCCTGACCGCCACCTGCCTGTCGGTTCTACAGGCGCTGGAAGCCGCCCTGGCGAAACGATCGACCCCACACGTCATCGACCGCGACCAAAAACTGCGGCAACGGTCCCGCATCCTGCACGAAACCTGGCAGCAGGAAGCCGAACGGGCAGGGCAGGCGGACACCATCACGCTGCCCTGGCTGAACCACTGCCTGCGCGCGATCATCGATCCCGACACCAAAGTAATCAGTGAATATTCGTTCCGTCAGGAGTATTGTCCCCTCCAAACCCCCGGCAGTCTGTTCGCACTCAGCTCCGCCGGCGGCCTCGGCTGGGGATTCCCGGCATCCCTCGGTGTCAAATTGGCATCCCCCAAAAGTCTCGTGCTGTCGGTTCTGGGCGACGGAGCCTACATGTTTGCCAACCCGACGGCCTGCCACTACACCGCGCAAACCCAGAAACTGCCGGTGCTGACCATCATCTACAACAATTCACTCTACGGGGCGGTGCGCAGCGCCACGCTGGATATGTACAGCAATGGCGTCGCCGGCGAAGCAGACGGCAGGCTGCTCGCCGAACTCCCCGCCGCGTCGTTCGAAAAAATCGTCGCCGCCCACGATGGTTACGGCGAGAAAGTGGAACGACCCGTCGATCTCCCTGCCGCCCTGCAACGCGCGGCCAACGCCGTGCGCTCCGGCCAACAAGCCCTGCTGAACGTAGTCTGTAAATGACCATCTACGAAGCCCCGCGCGCCATCGCCAAACCAGGCGAAACCATCGTCACCAGCACCTGCGGCCACAACTGCGGCGGTCGTTGCGTGGTCAACGCGCATGTCAGCGACGGCCGCATCGTCCACATCTCCACCGACGCCCGCCGCTGGAATCCTGACCATCCGCCGCTGCCAACCTGCGCCCGGGGCGTCGGGCAGATCGAGCGCACCTATCACCCCGATCGCCTGAAATACCCCATGCGCCGCACTGGCCCGCGCGGATCGGGGCAATACGAACGCATCACCTGGGACGCAGCACTGGATACTGTCGCGCACCAAATGCTGCGTATCCGAGAAACCTACGGCAACGCCGCGATCCTCGATGCCTCCCGCACCGGCACCCAATCGATGCTGCACGGGCGAGTGGCCGCGCAACGTTTCCTGAATATGTTCGGCGGCTGCACCGATCTGTGGTCGAACATGTCGGCCGAAGCCGAAGTCTTCTCGGTCCGCATCACCTACGGCGAGAAAGACTACAAATCCGCCGGCCGGGAACCGACCGACTTCATCAATTCCAAACTTATTCTAATGTGGGGGTGGAGTCCGGGGGACGGCACCTTCGGCACCGGCACAATGCAATACCTGAAGCACGCCAAAAAGAACGGCACCCGCATCGTTTGCGTCGATCCCCGCATCACCATGACCAGCAAACAACTCGCCGATGAACATGTCTTCATCCGCCCGTCCACCGACGCCGCCGCGTTGATCGCCATGGCCTACGTGATCGTTTCGGAAAATCTGCACAATCAGGCGTATTGCGATCGTTACATCCACGGCTTCGACGAAGGCGACATCCCTCCAGGCGCATCCTACAAATCCTATCTTCTCGGCCTGAACGACGCACAGCCGAAAACCCCGGAATGGGCGTCAGCGATCACCGGCATCCCAGCCGAAACAATCCGCCGCCTCGCCATCGAGTTCGCCTCCACTAAACCAGCCGCGATCCAGGCAGGCTATGCTGCCGGCCGGACAGTCTTCGGCGAACAGTTCCACCGCGCCGCCTACGCCCTGGCGGCGATCACTGGCAACGTCGGCATCAGCGGCGGCAATTCCGGCGTCAGCAACGGCGCCACCGGACGCGCCGGCATCAAGAGCCTTCCCATCGGCAAAAACCCGATCGACTCCAAAGTCGCCTCCCCTTTGCTGGCCGACCTGCTGGCACGCGGCAAGGAAGGCGGCTATCCGGCCGATATCCGCATGATCTATTCATCGGGCGGAGACCTGTTCAATCAGTGCCCCAACGCCGGCAAAATAGCGGCGTCATTGGACAAAGTGGAATTCATCGTCGCCCAGGATCACTTCCTGACCCCGACTGCGCGTCTGGCCGACATCGTGCTGCCCGCCACGACTTTTTGGGAGCGCAACGACGTCCACACCCCCTGGGCCGGCGCCGGTCATTACGCCATCTACATGCGTCAGGCGATCCAGCCGATGTACGAATGCCGCAACGACATCGACATTTTCGGCGATCTCTCTCGCCGCGTCGGCATCAACGGCTACAACGATAAATCCGAAGCCCAATGGCTAACGGAATTAACCGCCGACGCCGTTGACGACTTCGAAAAATTCACCGAACAGGGTGTGGCGCGCTTTCCCGCACCGGCGGATGCCGTGGCTTTCATGCCGCAAATCCGCGACCACCGGAAATTCGGCACACCAACAGGAAAAATCGAGATCTATTCGACCACCCTGGCCGCCACCCCCAACCCATATGGCCTGGGCGTCATCCCGCCGATCCCAACATGGTTCGCCCCCGACGACGACACGCAGCGGTTTCCGCTCAGCCTGTGTACGCCGAAATCCCGCGCCCGCACCCATAGTATCCACGGCAACCAACCCCACCTCGCTCGAGTCGATCCGGATACGGTCTGGATGCATCCAGCCGACGCCGCCACACGCGGAATCCGGAACGGCCAGCGCGTGCGGGTTTTCAACGACATCGGCGCCACGTTCCTGCCAGCGCAGGTCACCAACCGGATCGCACCCGGTGTCGTTTCAATCAAGGAAGGTGCCTGGTACTCACCCGGGGCTGACAACGCCGATCAACAAGGTTCCGCCAACGTCCTGACGACCGATCGCGCGGCACCATGCGGAGCGACGACCTACAACACCAACCAGGTGCAAATCGAGGCCGCCTAAGTCCGCGGCCGCGACACCCACCCGTAAAGCGCCCCCGCGGCCATCAGCACCGCCGTGCCCAGGAACACCGCGCGCATGCCAAAATGCCCGCCGACAAAGCCCCCCATCAGCGGCCCGGCGACCTGCCCGACATATTGCGCCGACGTCGAATACCCCAAAATACTGCCCGCACTCCGCTCCGGCACATTGTGCCGAATGACCGTTGCCACACACGGCAACAACCCACCCAGCGCCAACCCCATCAGGAACCGCAACACGATCAATTGCCACCCGGTCGTAACGAACGCCTGCGGGATCAACAACAGCGCGCACACCAGCAAACTTCCGATGATAACCGTCCAATGCCCGATCCGGTCCGCCAGTTTTCCCAACCACGACGCCGAAATGATACTACCCAGCGCCGCCGCCGCCATCACAATCCCGGCCACGATGGTAATCTGACCCGCATCCGGAACCAGTTGCGCGACATAGACCGTGATGATCGGCTCGATCGACATGTTCGCGAACATCAGCAGCATCCCGGTCACCAGCATCGCAATCACCGGCCGCTTATCACGAACCGAGGCAAAGCCAACCGCCGGCTTCGCGCCCCCCCGGCGCCGCGGCCTCCAGTCCTCTTTGATCAGAAACGTCGTCGCCAAAAATGCCACGAAGATAATCGCCCCCGCCGCCAGGAACGTCATCCGAATGCCGATCAGCGGCGGCAGAAATCCCCCGATCAACGGCCCCGCCAGACTGCCCGCCATAATCCCCGACGACATCATCCCCAGCGCCCAGGCGGTATTCACCCGCGGAGTCTGTGTCGCCACCAAAATCATCGACCCGGACGAATACCCACCCAGCAGCCCAGCCAAAAGCCGCAACCCGACAAGCTGATACACATTCTGCGACAGCCCGATCAGCGACATCGCCACTCCATCCCCAGACTGGCCCGGATCAGCATCAATTTGCGGCCGTATTGATCGCCCAACCGCCCCCACAGCGGCGCGAATATCGCAGCCGTCAGGAACGTCGCGCCATACGCCGCACCCGACCATTCCACGATCGCCACAGGATCCGAAACGCCAAGCTGCTCAATGTACAAAGGCAAAAACGGCAGCAACAATGTCATCGCGACAATGGTGGTAAATGTCCCAAAGACACAAACCCACAAATTGCGCTGCCAATAAGCAGCCCCACCATCATCGGTCACAGCGCGGGAATCACCTTGTCGGTGAACAGCGTCAGGCTCGCCGCCGTCTGCTCATAATTCATTGGTCCAAGCCGGAACTGCATGATCAACCCCCCAACACCGGTCGCCTTCAATGGCGCCAGCTTCTCGGCCACCGTCGCCGGCGAACCATAAACCAAGGCGTGCTCGACCGAGGCATGCGCTGGCGGCGCCGCGCCCAAAGGTGGCATCGGCACGATAGACGCCTTCTGTTCGGCATAGATACGGTTGCGCATCGCCACCCGATGTTCATGCATCGCGATAAACGCCGGCACCGCGATCCGTTCCGCTTCCGCGTCGGTTTCGGCGACAAAGACGTTGCGCCAGACCCAGCATTCGTCAACGCGCGCGGCAACAGCAGCCGCATCCAGGCCGATGTCCCGCAACGTATCCCGATACAACCCCATCCGCTGCGCCGTAACAGCATTACTTTGCACGTTCATCATAAACGCCTGCCCCCGCCGCGCGATCTCCAGCATCCCATGTTCGCTCGCCGCCGCTCGTAAGACGTAAGGATGCGGTTTCGTAAAGACCGCGGGGCGCAGTTCCGGCAAGCGTAGATCGAAAAACCGCCCGTGATGCTCGAAAGCCTGACCCTTCCATGCTTCGAACATAATCGCCTCGGCTTCCTCAAACCGAGCCTGAGCCTCGGTGTGATCGATGCCGTAACCTTGATAGTCATAGATGTTGTACGCCGTCCCACGACCCAGCCCGACAATCAGCCGCCCCTTGCTGATGTGGTCGATCAGCGCCACCTGCTCAGCCAGTCGAATCGGATGGTGCAGCGCCATCTGCGCGACCGCGAACCCGATCCGGCACCGCGTCGTCGCCACAGCCAACGCGGCGGCGAAGGCAACCGGATCGACATAAGCAACGATTCCATCGAAATGATGTTCCGCCAGCCAAACCGTGTCGAACCCCAGCGCGTCCGTCAGGCGCGCTTCTTGCAACGTCTCATCGATCACCCGCCCATCGTCGGCCGCCGACATGGCATCGGGAAACAGAAAATTGGAGAATTTCATCCGTCGCTCTTCCAAACCAGAATCCAGCATCCAACGCGGCGGCTTTGCAGGCAATGCCCCATCTGGTACGACCACCCCCAACCGCCGATGGAGTGCCGCCCATGTCCTACGAACCCAAGCGGGCCGATTTCTCGCAACCAATCCGCATCGACCTGTATTCCGACACCCAAACCCGCCCGTCCCGCGCCATGAAAGAGGCCATGCTCCAGGCCGAAATGGGCGACGAGCAGGGCGGTTCCGACCCCACCGTCTGGGAACTCTGCGACCGCACTGCCGCACTGCTGGGCAAGGAAGCGGCCATGTTCATGCCCTCCGGCACCATGTGCAACCAGGTCGCCGTCGCCACTCATTGCCGGCCCGGCGACGAAATCCTGGCGCACGAACACGCCCACATCCAATCCAGTGAGGCGGGCGGTCCCGGCGCCATCACCGGTGTCATGATCCGTGGCCTGCCGGGCGACCGAGGCATCTTCACCGCCGAAACGCTTCGAAATGCCATCCGCCCGATATCCCGCTATTCCCCCCCGCAAACTCTGGTGGAGGTCGAGCAAACCGCCAACAAAGGCGGCGGCGCCTGCTGGCAAATCGCCGAATTGCACGCCGTGGCCGAAGTCGCGCGCGAACACGGCATGCCAGTCCACATGGACGGCGCCCGCGTGCTGAACGCCGCCGTCGCTCTGAAAGCCGCCGCCAGCGACGTCGTGGCCGACTGCGACACCGTCTGGCTGGACTTCACCAAAGGCCTCGGTGCCCCGCTCGGTGCTGTCCTGGCCGGCCCGAAAGACTTCATCGGCGAGGCCTGGCGTTGGAAGCAACGACTGGGCGGTTCAATGCGCCAGGCCGGCATGAACGCCGCTGCCTGTATCTACGCCCTGCGATACAATATCGACCGCCTCGCCGACGACCACGCCAACGCCGCCGCGCTCGCCCGCGGCATGGGACAAATCCAAGGGATCACGGTGGAAACCCCAGAAACGAATCTGGTCTTTTTCGACACCACCGGCACCGGCCTGACCGCCGCCGAATTCGCCGCCCGCCTGCGACCGTTCGGCGTGACAGTCTCGGTGTCCGACAGATTCCGGGGACGCGCCTGCACCCATCTGGACGTCAGCGCGGCGCAGATCCAGGAAGCCGTATCGATCATGCGGGAAGTCGTTACTTAGAACCCCCCCCGCACCAGCCGCCGCACCTGATGATGCTCGCTATCCGCCACCAGCACACTCCCATCCGGCGCCACCAACACCCCGTGCGGACGCGCCAGACCGGAAGCGATCGTCGTAACGATCCACGTTTTCGCGTCGATCAGCCGGATCGCGTGGTTTTCCGTATCGACAACGTAAATATTTCCCGCCGGATCGACCGCCATCTCTTTCGGCGCGGCAAACACCGCCAACCGAGCATCGCCGCCATCGCCGGCATAGCCGCGCGCACCGGTGCCGGCCACGGTTTCGATCACTCCGTCGCGAATGCGCCGAATGCAGCTTCCCTGCCGTTCCATTACGTACAGCGACCCGTCCGGCGCGAACGCCACCGCACGCGCCCCAAACACCCCTGCATCCACGGCTGCCCCACCATCGCCGTCGTGCATCGCCGCGCCGGTCCCGGCAACCGTGGACATCCCGCCAGTCCCCAGATCCACCACCCGCACCTGATGCCCAGCCACATCAGCAATGAACAGCCGCCCCTGCGCGGAATCCAGCGCCAATCCGTTCGGCTCCGACAACCCAGCCGGCCCCGCCGCCCTGCCTTCGCCCGCCAAGGTCGAGACAACCCCCATGCAATCGATAACCCGAACCCGCCGGTTCAACCGGTCCGCGAAAAACACCCGCCCCAACCGGTCAACCACCACCCCGTACGGCTCATTCAACTCCGCGAGCGTTGCGACCCCGCCATCCCCGGAAAATCCCCGCTGACCCGTGCCGCAGATCGTCGAAATGATCCCGGTCACGGCATCCACCCGACGGATGCAATGATTGAACGTATCAGAAAAAATCAGGCTGCCATTTGGAGAAAACGCCAAATCGAACGGATTGTTCAAACGGGCATCCAACGCCGACGATCCGTCTCCGGAATAACCTTGCTCACCCGATCCCGCGACCGCGCTGACCGTCCACTGGGTGCTGCTCATGTCGATTTTCCTTTCCCGGCACCGCACGATGGTTGTCGCCGCCATCATGTCAAGGTTAGGATCATGAAAATAGACGAATAGCCGGAGGGCCCCAGGTTATGGACACGAACATCACCACCAAGCCGCAAAGCAGCGTGGTTCGCGGTCTTTATGACAAACTGGAAGACCGCTGCCTGATGCGCGACCAGCGCGGCGCCAGCGATGTGTTTTACGAATTGATCCGCGCCGGCCGTCCGCTGACCGAAATCGTGGCTGAGGGCGTCCGCATTCACGCCCCCTACACGCATGTGCCGTATCATGAACGCATCGACGACGGCTACCCGAATTTCGTCAACAACGACCATTGCCTGCTCAGCGCCCGCGCCACGCTCAACCTGAACCGCATGGTGCCATCCCACCTCGCGATGCTGCCGATGGCACAAACCATTTGGTACATCCCGACCGGCCTGGATATCTGGAACCAGAAGATCGACAAGGCGCCCGGCCACTACACCCGCAGCCGCGGCAACAGTGAGGTCGTGGAAGCGCCGCCCGCCCCCGTCGTCTATTGGGCGGACCAGGAACCAACCTCCCAAACCGGCCCGCTGGGTGAACGCCTGAACACCTGGATGACCCTGGTGCATCGCGGGCAGGTGGTGGACGCTTACCGCGTGTTCCTCGGCCTGATGGAAAACACCGCCGAACGTAAAGACGTCCTCGCGGAAATGGTGTTCGCCGGCCTGATGGATGTGCAGGACCGGCTGCTGCACAACCGCTCTTACACGACCGGCCACAAGGCCTACCGCGCCCGCGCGACGGTAGAAATCGGTAACGCGCTGGGCTGGGAAAACGCCCACAACGTGATCTATGCCGGAGCGCTGGATATCGCCGTCGGTCCCCGCTGGTATTCCACCTACGAAGTCGCCTGCAACTATATCAAAATGATGATTGAAGGCGAAACGTTACGCGCCGTTCCCTACGGCGGCGTCAGTGAGGCCGAACGCGCCATTCTGCGCAACAACCTGCCGGTGAGCCAACAGGAAGCCGCCGAACTGACCACCGCCGTTCTGCGGCAGGACGAAATAGAGACGCTGGAAGCACTGACGAAACTCCTGAAGTCGGGCAAGGATCCGCGCCGCATTCTGGATGTGCTGCAATTGGCCGTCGGGCAGATCGTGCTCGAAACCCGCGACCCGAACGGCTTCAACATGCCGCACCATTGCTACGAGTATCACAACACGCTTGCCTGGTTCTTCGACAACTTCGACCATCCGCGCCGCCTGCGACTGCTGTATATCGCCGCGATGTTCGCCAACCGGGTGTCTCACAATCAGGTGGGCATCGGTGAGGGGCATCCGGTGTCGCTGCACGTTCCGTCAGGCGCCGGCGCACTCAGCGCCGATCAGCTTCTGGACCGTGTCGATACCGCGATCTGCGCCCTGAATGGCGATGAGGCGATCGGCTGGACCAAGGCTTACTGCGACAACGTGGCCGACCGCGACAGGCTGGTGCAACGCATCGCGCTGGCCGCCTGCAAGATGGGCAACGA
Organism: Rhodopila sp.; assembly: GCA_043739265.1. Lineage (GTDB taxonomy): Bacteria > Pseudomonadota > Alphaproteobacteria > Acetobacterales > Acetobacteraceae > Rhodopila. Next base: position 9,390 of record JAYUEJ010000269.1, read on the forward strand.
TCCGCACAACCAGGAAATCGCCCAGTGTATGCTGATGGATTTCGGCACCAACCGGCAGCCCGACCGAGACAAACTGCTTCTGGTCGCCGCTTACCACACCGCCATGCACCGCAAATACGGCGATCCCAGCGAACCGTCCCGCCGCTTCGGCCACGCGATGGGCTTGTCCGAACTGCACTGACAACCGCCCCCCACGTTATGGCCGGGCCTGGCCCGGCCACCCACGACTTTCTTCGGTCTGCCGTCCCACGCAGCAAGTATAAAAGTGCTCGCCCAATCCAACCATAACGATCAAAGCGGAACAAATCCATGACACTCTCGATCCAACCGATCGACCCCGTCTCCCGCCCCTGCTTCGGCGGCGAAGTGTCCGGCATCGACATCACCCGCCCTTTGACCCGGGAACAAGCCGCGTCGATCGAGAAAGGCATGGACCAATACGGCGTTCTGGTCTTCCACGGGCAACGCTTCAACGATGAAACCCAATTGGCGTTTTCCCGCAACTTCGGTCCCCTCGAAGAAGCCTCCGGCGATCTCAACTGGGGCAAGGCTCGGCGTATCGAATCCCCCTACGTCAACGACATCTCCAATCTCGATAACGACAACCAGGTATTGGCCATGGACAACCGCAAGCGCTTGTTCAGCCTGGGCAACCGGCTCTGGCACTCCGACAGTTCGTTCAAGGCCGTGCCGGCGAAATATTCGTTACTGTCCGCCCGATCCATCCCGGCCACCGGCGGCAATACCGAATTCGCCGACATGCGCGCGGGGTATGATACACTGGACGACGAAACCAAAGCCGAAATCCACGATCTCGTCTGCGAGCACAGCCAACTGTATTCTCGCTCGCTGCTTGGCTTCTCGGACTTCTCCGACGAAGACCGCAACCGTTTCAAGCCGGTTCTGCAACGTCTGGTCCGGACGCATCCCTCCACGGGACGCCGGTCCCTGTATCTCGCCTCCCACGCCGGCACCATCGTCGGCTGGCCGATGCCGGAAGCCCGAGCCCTGCTGCGCGACCTGATAGAGCACGCCACCCAACGCACATTTGTCTATGCGCACGCATGGCAACAATGGGATCTCGTGGTGTGGGACAATCAGGCGACCATGCACCGCGCACGCCCGTTCGACCCGAAGGAAGTCCGCGACATGCACCGCACCACGGTTGGCTGCGAACGCTCGACGATGGCCCAGGTGCGGGCAGCATAAGCAAGGCCCCCGATCTTGCAAAATCCGCCCCAACCGCTATCCATCCGTCCAACGCCAAATCCAGGAGACCGACATGCGCGCATGGGCCGTAGTAGAAAATGGGCAACCCCTACAGGAAATCGAACTCCCCACCCCGGAACCAACCGGCACCGAAATCCTCCTGCAAGTCACCCATTGCGGCGTCTGCCACTCCGACCTCCACATCTGGGAGGGCTATTACGACGTAGGCGGCGGCCAAAAAATGTCACTGGTCGATCGCGGCGTCGTCCTCCCCCTCGCCATGGGCCACGAAATCGTCGGCCGAGTCGTCAAGCTCGGTCCCGACGCCAAAGGCGTCAAAGTCGGCGACCTCCGCATCGTTTTCCCCTGGCTGGGCTGCGGCAAATGCGAAACATGCCTCGCCGAGGAAGACAACATGTGCGCCGTCGCCAACCGCAGCCTGGGAGTCTATCAGAACGGCGGCTACGGCACCCACGTTATCGCCCCCCATGTCCGCCACCTCGTCGATCCCGGCACCCTGGACCCCGCCGTCGCCGCGACCTATGCCTGCTCCGGCATCACCGTTTTCTCCGCCATCAAGAAAGCCATGCCGCTCGCCCCAGCCCAGCCCATCGTGCTGGTCGGCGCCGGAGGCCTCGGCCTGAACGCCATCGCCGTCCTAAAGGCGCTGAAACACCAGAACATCATCAGTGTCGATGTCAGCGCCGAAAAGCGCGAGGCCGCCCTCAAGGCCGGTGCCCACAAAGTCGTGGACGGCACCGGTGAAGGCCCGGCCGTGACCAAACGCATCATCGAAGCCGCCGGCGGCCAGGTCCCAGCCGTCATCGATCTCGTCAACGGCACCGCCACCGCCAGATTCGCATTCGGCGCCCTGGCCAAAGGCGGCAAACTGATCCAGGTCGGCCTGTTCGGTGGCGAACTGATGCTGCCGCTGCCCATCATGGCGATCCGCGCCCTGACCATCCAGGGCAGTTACGTCGGCAACCCAAAAGAACTGCGCGAACTGGTCAAACTGGCGCAAGACGGCGAACTCCAGGCCCTTCCCGTCGCCACCATCCCGCAAAGCCATGCCAACGACGCCCTGATGCGCCTGCGCGACGGCAAAGTGACAGGCAGACTGGTCCTGAAAGCCGAGGCCGTATCATGAGCATCGCCGGTCTCCGCCGTTCGGTCGTGCTGAGAAAGCGACCGCACGGCGAACCCGTCGCCGGCGACTTCGAAATTCGTGAGGACGCCATCCCCGAAGCCGCGACCGGCGAGGTGGTAACCCGCACCATCTGGCTGTCGATCGACCCGTATATGCGTGGCCGGCTGCGGGAGGAACAAACCTACGCCGTGGCAATTCAGATCGGCGAAGTCATGACCGGTGAGACGGTGGGCGAGGTCATCGCCTCCGCCCATCCCGATTTCGTGCCCGGCGACATCGTGGTCGGCGCCCGCGGCTGGCAATCCCATTCCGTCACCCCCGGCGACCGCCTGTTCAAAATCCCCAAAAACGCCGCCCCGCTCTCCACCTACCTGGGCGTCCTCGGCATGCCCGGAGCAACCGCCTACGCCGGGGTCACCGAAATCTGCAAACCCAAACACGGTGAAACCTTCGTCGTCTCCGCCGCATCCGGCGCGGTCGGCTCCGTCGCCGGACAGATCGCCAAACGAGCCGGCGCCCGCGTGGTCGGTATCGCCGGGGGCGCGGAAAAATGCCTCTGGGTGCAGGCCAGCCTGGGCTTTGACGACTGCGTCGATCACCGCTCGCTCGATCTGCGGCAAGAACTACTGGCCGCATGCCCAAACGGCATCGACTGCTATTTCGAAAACGTCGGCGGGTCCGTGCAGGCCGCGGTGTTCGACAACCTTAACCCGTTCGCCCGTGTCGCGATGTGCGGCATGGTCTCCCAGTATAACGAGCAGACCATGCCGCCCGGCCCCAACCTGGGCTTCGTCGTCGGCAAGCGCGTTCTGATCCAGGGGTTCATCGTGTCCGACCGCCCGGCCCGTATGACCGAGTGGCGCGCCATGGCGGAACCGTTGCTCGCCAATGGCAGCCTGATCTATCGGGAGGACGTGATCGACGGGCTGGAGAACGCCCCCGATGCACTGACCGGCATCCTGAGCGGGCGTAATTTCGGTAAACTGTTGGTCAAGGTCGCGGCCGAACACCGTTAGGCGGTGTGGAGTAACAAGAGAGTAGCCAACCGCGGCGGGTCGTTCTTGCAACGTCATGGCGACCTCGTACCCGGGTCGTCATGGACTGGCGCGTCCCGGCCACCGATCGCGGCACAGGCTGAAATCTGTGTTCCGGACACGCCGGACCCAGCCGTTGCAAGGCGGACGCGCCGTTTCCGGTCATCGTGAAAACACTCTGATCTACCGCCGATAATCGCTGATAGAACATGCCTCTTATGGCGTTATCTGTTGGCCCCCGCCGAGACACTGTGAACGCACGGTGCGGCGTGCCGTGGCGATGCCCAACAACGATCGCTCCGCCCTGGCATCGACAAGTGGCGTGACGGAAGAGGGAGCGGCTGGCAAATTCGGTGCCGCGGATGGAACAGTCATCAAGCGGACGCGGAGTAGATCCCGATGTCATCCTTGTATCGGGTGGCAACGGCATGGTCCCAGTCTGCCCGGCGCCCCCCGTGCGAACCGATGCGCCTCAGGCCGCGGACTGAACATTTTGCCTCCGCGAAACTCCGCGTCCGCTCGATGACTGTCTTGCACACGCACCAACGAACCGCCGTTGCCCGGGAAGCTGAAACAACCCAACTGCAACAGATAACGCTATAATAGCCTTAAACAAAGTTGAAACACCAGGTCGCAAGGTCACCAGGAAGAACGCCAGGAAGAGCTAATGATTGAGCATCAAACCGGCCAAGGGACCGGTTGAATCCCGCCACGCCTCGGTGTTTGACCGTGAACGCGGCGACCTGGCGCTTCAACGTCCTGGTTCACCCGATTGCTCTGATCATGGTCCAATGCCGGCGGGCATGTCATCGCTGTCGTCGGTGCCGCTCACAGTGCCAACGTCAACTCAGAGTTCGCCGAGATAAATTGTCAGCTTCCTGCCGCCAAAAATCACTGCAACGACCGTGGCCCGTCACCCAACACGCCGTAGTGCCAGTCAAGACGATCCATCAGCCACTCCTTTCCAACGCGTGCATTGAATTTTTCTCTGCGACCTCTGGGCCTCTGCGACCGCTACCGTTGAAAGGATCAGCCGAAACACCCCCCAGATGACGCCCAAATATGACTGCATCAGGTATGCGCCATTTCTCCATCGTCATGGTTCGGCTTGTTGTTTAGACCGGACACATCCCTGACTTGTGTTCGGAGACATACCTGACGCTTTAGGATCGATCGAACAACGGCGTGCCGGCGAAAGTTCAAATGCGATTGCCCCCGCGCGACAACGACCCGTCCACCACGTCAGCGCGGTCGGTATGGTCACACGCACGCGCCCGCTCTCCCCACCGGCGCGAAATCGCCGCAGCCGAACCGGGACGAGTGATAGGTATCGTGCCGCAAGCACATCCCATCGTCCGCCGCGACCGACGCATACGCCGAACCCAGAACGGTCAGGCCCGGCACCATGGCCTCGATCCGCTTCGGATCGGATTCAAAATACCGGCAGTCGGCACAGCGATCCCCGTCGCGTCCACGAAACAAAGCGAACCGCTCCGTCATCGTGCGATCGACGTCCAATACGATACAAAAACGACAGCCGATAGCAAAAAACCCAGAATAAGATTGACGACAACCCCGACCGAGAACGCAATGAACGCATTGCCGGTGACAGGCGCCAGCCGCCGAAGCCGCAGCGACGCGCCGATACTCAGGAAGCTGAAGGTGAATGCCCAATTGCGCAACGTGTCGATCGGCGCGATCAGCCCCGGACGGGTTGTCGTATCGAATTCGGCAAAGGATTGGCTGTGGCCCGCCCAACTCATCAACAGCGACGCCAGAATGAAACCCAGGATGAATTTCGGGAACCGGGTCCAGATTTGCGACAGATCGACCCGCCGGCCGCTCTCGGCCGGTTCCCACTTCGTGATGGCGATGAACGACAGCAGTGCCGCCCAGATGCCGATCCACATATCGCGTCCAACGACTTTGACCAGTGTGTAGGACCACAGCGCCTGGTCAGGCGTGCCGCCAACGATGCCGGTCCGGGCGAAGCCGCCGTAGGTCTGTGCCGCCGCGAAGCCGGCCGCATCGGCGTATTCGGACGTGCCGATCCACGCGCCGCCGACACCGGCCGGCAGAAACCACGCGCGCGCCAGCAGCGGCAGCAGCACGATCATCACCAGCGCCCAGCCAACCACGATCGTCGTCGCGACCGATATGTCCTCCCGCTTGGCCCGCACCGCCCCGGCGATGGCGATGACCGCCGACAAGCCGCAAATCGACCCGCCGCCAGCCAGCATCGCGGCAAGGCGCCGGTCCAGGTTCAGGAACCGCGCCACGTTGTAAATGACAAGGAAAGTAACGATCGAGGCGATCGATGCCTGCAGGATGGCGATCGGGCCGGCCAGCATGATGACCGGCAGCGGCAGCGTCGCCCCCAGCAAGACAACCCCGATCTTGATATAGAACTCGGCCCGCATTCCACTTTGCAGCCATGCCGGCAAGCGAACGGCGTTGGCAAGGATCACGCCAAGCAACAACGCGATGACCGGCGTTTCCAGGTTGAGCTGCTTCGCGCTTCGCCAGGCGGTGCCACTGAGGATGACCAGGGAAAGCAAATAAACCACGCCAAAGCCCGCGGCAAAGTGTGCCGGCCGCTGTCCCATCATCCGCGCCGCGCTGGTGAAAATCGCCAACAGGATCAATCCCTGGACGATATACCGGACTCCGTCCCGGGCGAATTGCGCCCACAGTTCAGGAATCTCCGACCAAAGTCCGGGAACGACGGCGAACCATGCCAGGCTGGACCCCGAGGCAAACGCGATCGCGGAAGCAATGACCGCCGCCAGACCAATCAGCACCGCCCACCAGTCTTCGGCCAGCCAGGCACGCTCGGTTGGCAGCGGCGCGGCCTGTTCGACCGCGGCATACCCGGTCATCGATCGATAACGACAAGTCTCATAGCCTCTTTCTAGCCGATACGCACCCGTTGCTGAAAGGCTTATGTAAGGACTTGCTTCACGCGCATGCGCGAATGGATGCCGGAACCAACAGCCGGAACCAACAGCCGGAACGACCAGCCGGTTGCGCGCCCATGCGATCGCTTCCAGTCTCCCGCGATCGATAAGGAGACGGCTCCATGAAATTCGGCGCATCGATGTTCTTCACCGACTATTCGATGACCCCGGCGGCACTCGCCCGCGCGCTGGAGGATCGCGGCTTCGATATCCTGTGGGCGCCGGAGCATTCGCACATCCCGCTGTCCCGCAAGACACCGTTTCCGCTGGGGCCGGCGTTGCCCAAACGTTACCACGACGTGATGGACCCGTTCGTGACGCTGACCGCGGCGGCCGCCGTGACGACCACCCTGAAGCTCGCGACCGGAGTCTGCCTGATCGCCCAGCGCGACCCGATACAGACCGCCAAGCTGGTTGCCTCGATCGACCAAATCTCCGGCGGCCGGTTTATCTTCGGCATCGGCAACGGCTGGAACCAGGACGAGATGGAAAACCACGGCACCGATTTCGGGAAACGCCACAAACTGGCTCGCGAACGGGTCGAGGCGATGAAGGCGATCTGGACCCTGGACGCCGCCGAATATCACGGTGAGTTCGTCGATTTCGGCCCGATCGCCGCCTGGCCGAAACCGCTGCAAAAACCTCACCCCCCGATCCTGATCGGCGGCGCCTTTCCCTACAGCGCCCGACGCGCCGTCCGCTACGGTGACGGTTGGATGCCGCAGGTCACCAACGCCGACACAATGCCGCTGACCGAGGCCATTCCGCTATTTCGAAAAATGGCGGAAGAGGCCGAACGTGACCCCGCCGCGATGCGGATCGTGATGGGCGCGCAACTGCCGGATGTGGCGCTGATCGGGCGCTACCAGGCGCTGGACGTGGATAACGTCTATCCCAGCCTGCCGTCGGAAAAGGCGGACACGATCCTGCCGATCCTGGACCAGTGGGTGCAGGTCATGCGCCAGATAAACGGCTGAGGGCGTTCGGCTCGCACGTCAGGCCGCCGTCGTCTGGCCGGTCACTGTAACGGCCAGCCGAACCGCGCACCGTGCCGGCTACGTGTACGCCGCTTCCACCATCCGCCGAACCGCTTCCTCGACCGGATCGCTATCGGTTGTGGCAGACGGCGGCGGCTGCGTCGCGACGCTCGTGGAATCCGGATGAAAGGTTGCCACCACCAGTGCGTCGACATCCGGCCGGCGTTTGGACGGTCTCTTGCCATCGGCTGCCTTGCGTAAATTGGGCCGCCGTCGCATCGCGTCCTCTACCGCGCCGCCGGGAACAGGCCGGTCACGGTTATTCCGGGCGGATCGAGCCGCAGGGTTCCATCGCGAACGATCCGTGTCAGGATCGTGCCATCTTCGTTGCGGGCATGATGGATGATGGCACGGTCCTCGGTTCGGACGATCAGAGAGTGATGAACCGACTTCAGGCGAAAATAGTCAATCGGTTTCGCCCCGGAATCCTTGGATCGCGTCGATGGCGACAGAACTTCGACAACGATAACCGGATCGTCCAACCGCACGGTATTGTCCGGCACCCGCGATCCGCACCGGACAAGACAATCCGGTTCATAAACCGTGCCCGAGTCGATGGTAACCGTCATGCCATCCGGATAGACATCACAGGGCAACCAAGCGGCTTCGACCGCTTCGGTCACCCGCCGCCAGACATTCGCCTTGGCGAGCGCGTGCCCACTGCTTTCCGGCGCCATGGCGATGACTTCGCCGGCGGCGAGTTCGTAATGGTGATCCTCCGGCTGCTCCATCGCCGAGGCGATGGATTCATCGGATGTCATGCGAATGGGGCCAGGATCGGCCATACGCAATCCTATAAATCTGATTTCGGAGCGACTCTGCCGTACGAACGGTTTGGCAGGCAAGCACGCCCCTGCCTCGCTCGCCTTAAGGCAGCCCCTAAAACACCAGCCGTCCACCCACGAAGAATAGCACCGCAGCCAGCAACGGCCGCAGCACCGTGTCCGGGACATGCGCCGACAGATAGCTCCCCAGGACGATCCCGGGGATCGACCCGCTCAGCAGTGAGGTCAGCAGCAGCCAGTCCACCGAACCCAACCACCAGTGACCGACCCCGGCGACCAGCGTCAAAGGCACCGCATGGGCAATGTCGGACCCGACAATGACCGCCATCGGCAGCCGCGGATACAGCAACAACAGCGCCGTCACCGCCAGCGCCCCCGCGCCGACGGACGACAACGTAACCAGCACCCCCAGAATGACCCCGGTGATCACCGTCAACCGAGTGGCCTGGATCGGCGTGACCTGATCGAGCAAGGGCGCCATCAGCCGCAGAAACTGCGACCGGAAAATCAGCGACACCGCCGTCAGCAGCAGCATGATCCCCAGCAGCAGCGAAATGATCCGACCACTCATGGGGCCGGCGATGTCGTAATGGGAAATCGCCATCAAGGTGACCACCGTCGCCGGCACGCTGCCCGACGCCAGCCGCCGGACGATCCGCCAATCCACCGTGTGGTTCATCCCATGCACCAGCGTCCCAACCGACTTTGTCGCGGAGGCATACAGCAGGTCCGTCCCCACCGCCGTCGAGG
>JAYUEJ010000270.1:0-2008 GCA_043739265.1 Rhodopila sp.
ATGGCCGGGCCGATCGACACGCGGCAGAACCCGACCAAAGTGAATGAACTCGCGAAGTCACGCCCGATCGAGTGGTTTGAGAAGAATCTGATCGCCAAGGTCCCCTGGCGTTTCAAAGGCGCTTTCCGGCGGGTGTACCCTGGTTTTCTGCAGTTGACGGCGTTCATGACGATGAATTTAGATCGTCACATCAACGCCCATATCAGCCAGTTTCACGCGCTGGCGGGCGGCGATGTGGTGACGGCCGAAGCGCACAAGAAATTCTACGACGAATACGCCGCGGTCATGGACCTGCCGGCCGAGTTTTATCTGGAAACCGTCCAAAAGGTGTTCCAGGACCACGATCTGCCGCTGGGAAAGTTGACCTGGCACGGCCAACCCGTTCGGCCCGAGGCAATCCGTCGCACCGCGCTGCTGACCGTGGAGGGTGAGCGCGACGATATTTGCGCCATCGGCCAGACCATGGCGGCGCTCGATTTGTGCAGCGGGCTGCGCATCAATCAGAAGCGCCATCATCTACAGACCGGCGTCGGGCATTACGGCGTGTTCAGCGGTTCACGCTGGGCGCGGGAGGTTTACCCCAAGGTGCGTGCGATGATCGAGGTTACGAACCAATAGATCCCGAGACACACGCCGACGCGGCAATCCTCCGCACGTCTTACAATGACCATCGCGGACCATCTCTCCTCATCCCATCAGCATCCGCAACGCCCGCCGATCTTTCAGTTCAATCCGTCTTGCGGTTAACAGCCCGATGGTGCCGTCGCGTTCGAATTGCGACAGCGTACGGGACACCGTCTCGATCGTCAGCCCCAGGTAATCGGCGATATCCTGGCGGCTCATCGGCAGATCGATCAGGCTACCGCCGCCCGCGCGATCCACGATCTCTTGCAGGAACACAGCGATTTTCTGGGCCGCGCTCGCTCGGCCCAGCAGCAGCGCGTGCTCCCGGGCGAAGGCCAGGCAGGTCATGGCATGGGAGAAAAACCAGCTTCCCAGCCGGTCGTCCCGGGCGACCATCGCCTCCAGTCCGCGCCGGCGACAGGCGATCACGGTGCAGTCGGACACTGCTTCGGCGGACATCCGATGATCCGCTCCGGCCTCTAATCCGAACACCTCGCCTTGCATGTGAAAGGCATCGATCTGACGGCGGCCGTCGGTCAGGAACCTGCAGGTCCGCACCACGCCGCTGACCACCTTATAGAAGGAACGCGCCTCGTCGCCCTCGTCGTAGATTTGCCGGCCGGCTGCGAAATGGACGACGACGCCGCTGTGTTGGAAGCCGTCGCTTGCCTCGGGCATCGACCAGGCCGCTGGCGAAAACGCCGCCGGGGGGGCTATTGGCCGGTGTTTGGCTGCGACCGCGAGTGAAATCGACATCGGGGGCTCCTGTCATGGGATGACCGTGCCCTCGTTGTATCGACGGAAGCCGCTGCCTGTGTATTCGGTTTCATCCTACGGGAAACTACGTATCCCGTCCTCATGCTCAGGCGCTGAGGATCGTCCGGATGTCATCCACCAGCGTGTTATCCAGCAGGGGTTTTTCCAACACCTTTCGCACCCCGGCAGCCGCGGCACGCGCCCGGACCCTTGGCGTTGCGTGACTGGTCAGCATGATCGCCGCCAGGCCAGGATCGCGGGCCTGCAGGCTCTTCATCAACGCGAACCCATCCATCTGCCGCATCTGGTCTCCCAGAATGACGCACCCGGCGCGACTCAGGCCGGGATCGGCCAGCAGCGCGGCCCCGCCGCTATGGACATGCACGCAGAACCCCTCCAGCCGCAGGGCGAACTGCAACGCATCGCGCACTGCTTGATCGTCATCGACGATCATGACGAGTTTTCGCCGGCCGGCCATGGTTGAAACTCCGGTATCCTGCCGACCATTGCTGGTGACCGCGGACACCAGGCCGACATAGAAGCCGAACGTTCGGAATGCCTTGATCTGGGTCAACCCGGCACAATCATTCCACGGGCGAACGGGCCACCAACGCCATCCGCACCAGGT
>JAYUEJ010000271.1:0-6083 GCA_043739265.1 Rhodopila sp.
GAGTCCGGTCAGACAAACCTGACTTCCAGAATTTCGTAGGACCGGTCACCGCCCGGGGCGGGAACCGAGACGGTTTCACCGACCTTTTTGCCGATCAGCGCCTTGGCCAGCGGCGAAGATACCGAAAGCCGCTTGGCTTTGATGTCCGCTTCATAGACGCCGACGATTTGATACGTGGCTTCCTTGTCGGTCTCTTCATCGACCAGTTTGACATGCGCGCCGAACTTGACGTTGGAGCCGGACAAGGTGGACGGATCGATGACTTCGACGCCGCCGACGACCTCCTCCAGCTCCTGAATCCGGCCTTCGATGAAGGACTGGCGTTCGCGGGCCGCGTGGTATTCGGCGTTTTCCGACAGATCGCCGTGCGACCGCGCCTCCGCGATGGCGCGGATCACCGCCGGCCGCTCCTGCGATCGCAGGGTCCGGAGTTCCTCTTCCAAGCGCACCAGGCCTTGGGCCGTCATCGGAAACTTCTGCACGGCGTGGTCCTTCAATCCTTGGTCAACGCGAGTATGGCCAAATGGCGCCGCCGCGGCAGGGTTTTCCCCCGCCGCGGCGCAATGGTCAAAACGAACCGCGAAAATAGGACTGTAGCGGCGCAACTTCAAGCGTCCCCGCTTTTAATGCTGCGATTGCGTGTACTGCGGCCCGCGCACCCGCCAGCGTCGTGTAGTGGGGAACGCCGTGAGTCAGCGCACTGCGGCGAATCGCGAAGCTGTCGGCCACCGATTGCGGGGTGGACGCGGTGTTGATCACCAACTGCACGTCGCGTGAGCGGATCGCATCGACGCAATGCGGCCGGCCTTCCAGCACTTTGTTGACAACCGTCACCGGGAAACCGGCATCACGAATGCGGGACGCGGTGCCGCGGGTGGCGAGGATGGAGAAACCCATCTCGATCAGGCGGCGGGCCAGCGATGGCAGACCCTTCTTGTCGGCATCCTTGATCGACAGGAACACGGTTCCACCCATCGGCAGGATCACGCCGGCACCGAGCTGGGCTTTGGCGAAAGCGCGCTCGAAACTGGAATCGAGGCCCATGACCTCGCCGGTGGATTTCATCTCCGGTCCCAGAATCGTGTCCACGTTGGGGAAACGGGCGAACGGAAAGACGGCTTCCTTGACTGCGACGTGCGGGGCGATGGAGTCGTCGTCCAACTTGAAATCGGTGGCCAGCTTCGCCCCGGCCATGACGCGGGCACCGACCTTGGCGATGGCGACACCCGTGGCCTTGGCGACGAAGGGGACGGTGCGGGAAGCGCGAGGGTTCACCTCCAGCACATAAATCGTGTCGTCCTTGATGGCGTATTGGACGTTCATCAGTCCGACCACGCCCAGGGCTTTGGCCAGCGCCTCGGTTTCCGATTTCAGCTCGGTGATCATGGCGGGGGACAAGGAGTATGGCGGCAGGGAGCAGGCGGAGTCGCCGGAATGAATGCCGGCTTCCTCGATGTGTTCCATGACGCCGGCGACATACACGGACTCGCCGTCGCAGATGCAATCGACATCGACCTCGATCGCGTCGTTGAGGTAGCGGTCGATCAGGACGGGATTATCGCCCGACACGCGGACGGCTTCGCGCATGTACCGCTGCAGGCTGGTGCGGTCATAGACGATCTCCATCGCTCGACCGCCCAGCACGTAGCTGGGGCGGATAACCACCGGGTAGCCGATGCGGTCGGCGATCGCCTCTGCATCCTCGGCCGATCGGGCGAGGCCGTTGTCAGGTTGCCGCAGGCCGAGGCGCTGAAGAAGTTGTTGGAATCGCTCGCGATCTTCGGCCAGGTCGATGGCGTCGGCGGAGGTGCCCAGGATCGGAATGCCGGCGCGGGACAGAGCCTGGGACAGCTTCAGGGGAGTTTGACCACCGTATTGCACGATGCAGCCCAGAAGCGTGCCGTTCTGCTGTTCGCGGCGGATCAGGGCGATGACGTCTTCCTCGGTCAGCGGCTCAAAATACAGCCGGTCGGAGGTGTCGTAGTCGGTGCTGACGGTTTCCGGGTTGCAGTTGACCATGATGGTCTCGAACCCGGCGTCGCGCAGGGCGTAGGCGGCGTGGACGCAGCAGTAGTCGAACTCGATCCCCTGCCCGATGCGATTGGGACCGCCACCGAGGATGATTATTTTTGTCCGGTCGGTGGGGTCGGATTCGCAGACGGGGGTGCCGTAGCCGCCCTCGTACGTCGAATACATGTAGGGGGTTTTGGAGGCGAATTCCCCGGCACAGGTGTCGATGCGCTTATAGACCGGGGTGACGCCGAGGGCAGTGCGGGCCTGATGGATTGCGGCCGCGGTGGTTTTGGTCAGTTCGCCCAGGCGGGTATCGGAAAAGCCCAGGGCCTTCAGGCGGCGGAGTGCTCCGGCTTCGCGCGGCAGGCCGTTGGCGGCGACGTCGCGTTCGGCGTGGACGATGCGTTCCAGTTCGCGCAGGAACCAGGGGTCGAATTTTGTCGCTTCGTGGATTTCCTCGACCGTCAGGCCGGCGCGCAACGCCTGGCCGGCGATCAACAGGCGGTCTGGGGTCGGCGTGGACAGCGCGGCGCTGAAGGCATCGTGGCCGCCGTCGCCGGGGGCATCGACCTCATCCAGTCCCGAAAGACCGGTTTCCATGCTCCGAAGGCCCTTTTGCAGCGCTTCGGCGAAGGAACGGCCGATCGCCATCGCTTCGCCGACGGATTTCATCGACGTGGTCAGCAGCGCCGGCGTGCCGGGGAATTTTTCGAAGGTGAAGCGGGGTATCTTGACCACCACATAGTCGATGGTGGGTTCGAAACTGGCGGGGGTGACCATTGTGATGTCGTTGGTCAACTCGTCCAGCGTGTAGCCGACGGCCAGCTTGGCGGCGATCTTGGCGATCGGGAACCCGGTGGCCTTGGACGCCAGTGCCGACGAACGCGACACCCGCGGATTCATCTCGATGACCACCAGCCGGCCATCGACGGGATTCAACCCGAATTGCACGTTCGACCCACCGGTATCGACGCCGATCTTCCGCAAACACGCGATCGAGGCGTCGCGCATAATTTGATATTCTTTGTCGGTCAGCGTCAGCGCTGGGGCCACGGTCACCGAATCACCGGTGTGGATACCCATCGGATCGACGTTCTCGATAGCGCAAATGATGATGCAGTTGTCCTTGCTGTCGCGGACCACCTCCATCTCATATTCTTTCCAGCCGAGGACGGATTCTTCGATCAGGACTTCGGTGGTGGGGGAGGCTTCAAGGCCGCCGGCGACGATTTGTTCGAATTCTTCCTTGTTGTAGGCGATGCCGCCGCCGGTGCCGCCGAGCGTGAAGCTCGGCCGGATGACCGACGGCAGCCCGGTCATGGCCAGCGCTGCCCGGGCTTCGTCCATGTTGCGGGCGATGGCGGAGCGGGGGGATTCAATGCCGATTTCGGCCATCGCGTCGCGGAATTTGAGACGGTCCTCGGCGCGGTCGATGACCTCGGCCTTGGCGCCGATCAGTTCCACGTTGTAGCGTTTCAGGGCGCCGTTGGCGTCGAGCTGCATCGCGACGTTCAGAGCGGTCTGGCCGCCCATGGTGGGGAGCAGGGCGTCGGGTTTTTCCCGCGCGATGATCTTTTCGACCATCTCGGGGGTGATCGGCTCGATGTAGGTGGCGTCGGCCAGGCCGGGGTCGGTCATGATGGTGGCGGGGTTGGAGTTCACCAGGATGACGCGGTAGCCCTCGGCCTTCAGCGCCTTGCAGGCCTGCGCGCCGGAGTAGTCGAACTCACAGGCCTGGCCGATGATGATCGGACCGGCGCCGATGATCATGATGGATTTGATGTCGGTGCGTTTGGGCATGGGTCAGTGACTCGCTGAAGAGGTTGCGCCCGTGGACGCGGCGACGAAGTTATTGGGGGGCAACCAACGTTACGGCGCTAATGATGCCATCGGATTAAGGGCGTCATAGCGGTTGTCAGCGATCGACGCCGCGCCGTTCGTTCCGATCCAAAAATGTCACGCGCCCCCGCCCACGCGCTCGCCAGACCGGCGTCTAATCCACTTCCAACTGGTTTCCGGCAACCAACCGTCCGATTCATCGGTGTTGATCTCCACCACCAGAAGTCGTGCCTCCTTCGTGTATGGACGAACGGCTTTTCTGATATTCGCGGCGCTTTGCCCGCTTACAACCAGGAATACACCCGGAATATGATTCCACCAGTTTTCGAAAACTGAGCTTGTCTTGATGAATTCCTTCAACGCATCGAGCTCGAGGGTCGGATCGAGCAGATCGAGAGTGATGAGGTAGGTTGTACTAGCCATCCCGGTCCTCCGTAGAAATACCCGTCGTCGCGTCTGCGTTCTTCGATCGTGGCCTGTCATCCGGATCGAACACAGCGTGACTGAGACGCTCACGGGTTGCAGCGTCCATATCTCGATCACCGATCATATGCGCGATCGTCATTCTCTGCACATGCTGCTCCGACCTCAAGAGTTCGGGTTTTGACCGAACGGCGTAAGCGACCAACGCGATTGCACCAGTAAAACTTAAGGTCCCGATGATTGCCAGCAATATGCGAAGCCAATCAGCAACAAGCGCACTCCCGCCAAGGCACAAGACAGCGAACAGCAACAGGACCCCGAAAATGAAGGGGATCGGATATGTGACAGTGGCGCTGCGGATTGCCTCCTGAAACAAGCGAGCGTCCATCAGATCCGCCGCTCCATCATCTCCACGAACCGCCCGAACAAATAATGGCTGTCGGTCGGCCCCGGGCTTGCCTCGGGATGATACTGCACCGAGAATGCCAACCGGTCGGTGGACGCGATCCCCTCGTTCGACCCATCGAACAGCGACACATGCGTCACCTTCACGTTCGCCGGCAACGACCCGGCATCCACCGCGAACCCATGGTTCTGGCTGGTGATCTCTACCTTGCCGGTCGCCAAATCCTGCACCGGCTGGTTCGCACCGCGATGGCCACGATCCATCTTGTAGGTCTTGGCACCCAGCGCCAGGGCCAACAGTTGGTGACCGAGGCAGATGCCGAAGATCGGCACGCCGCTGTCCAATACAGCCCGCAACACCGGCACCGCGTAAACACCGGTCGCCGCCGGATCGCCAGGGCCGTTCGAGAGAAACACGCCGTTGGGCCGATGCCGCAAAATGTCCTCGGCCGTCGCCGTCGCGGGCACCACGGTCACGCGACAGCCAGCAGAGGCCAGGCACCGCAGGATGTTGCGTTTCGCGCCGTAATCCACCGCCACGACATGGTGTTTCGCCGCGGTCTGCCGGCCTGATCCGGTGGGCCACACCCAGGTCGTCTCGTCCCAGTCATAGGTTTGGCGGCAGGTGACGTCCTTCGCCAGGTCCATCCCCTCTAGCCCGGGCCAACCCGTCGCCCGGGCGCGCAACGCCGGCAAATCGAATCGGCCGTCGGCGGGGAACGCCAGAACGCCGGTGGGGGCGCCGCCGTCACGAATGCGGACGGTCAGCGCCCGCGTATCGACCCCGGCGATGCCGGTCACCCCTTGCCCAAGCAGCCACGCCTGCAGCGTTTGGGTAGAGCGCCAGTTGGACGGTTCGGTGATGTCCTGATTGACCACCAGGCCACGGGCAGCGATGGTGTTTGCCTCGATATCCTGGATGTTGGTGCCGACGTTGCCGATATGCGGGAACGTAAAGGTGATGATCTGGCCGGCGAAGGACGGATCGGTCAGCGTTTCCTGATACCCGGTCATGGCGGTGCAGAAGCAAACCTCCCCGACCGGACCGGTGGCGTGCGTGTTGGCGCCGAAGCCGCGGCCCCAGAATACCGAACCATCGGCCAGCACCAAGGCGGCGGTTGCGCCCGCCGGCATGGTGTCGCCGCCGATGACGTGAGGTGCATTGTGCATGGGGACACTCGTCTTTTCTTGAAGGTCGGACTGCAGGTCGGCCATGCTCAGGCCGGTGGCCGCGATCACCGCGGGCCAGTGACGGGACGGGATGGCGCGCGACTGGCGCCATTTGCGCACCGCCTCGGTTCCGACCCCGGCCAACCGGGCGGCGGCGTCGGCGCCACCCATGCGTTCTATGATTTGATCGATGGAGATCGGCATGGAGAACACTCTATGGGAAAAAGTTTCCC
>JAYUEJ010000272.1:0-6078 GCA_043739265.1 Rhodopila sp.
CCAGGGAATGTGTCGTCGGGCGGTGCCATCGACACGTTGACTCGTACTCGGCCGTGACCTGTCAAGCCTCCGCGCGGATAGGATGACCTGGGCTGTTACAAATAAGGTATAATTTACCGAAACGGCCCATCGGTCGGACCAACGCCGCCCGGATCAGCGATTGCACCAAGAAGCATGTGGCGCTAAACTGCCCAAATCATGGGCAACTGTCGTTCACACATCACACCTACCGCCCCCGGATCAATCGATCTGGAACCCATCGACCTAGGCGGGGGCATCCGCATCGACACCCCGGTCATCCTGGCGCCGATGTCCGGCGTCACCGACCTGCCCTTCCGCCGCACCGCCAAACAGCTTGGTGCCGGCATGGTGGTGTCGGAAATGATCGCCTCCTGGGCGATGATCCGCGAGAATCAGAAAACCCTCGGCATGGCGGAAATCGACGGCTGCGGCGGTGTGTCCGCGGTGCAGCTCGCCGGCTGCGACCCTGCCGCGATGGCCGGCGCCGCGAAGCTGGCCGTCGATCGGGGTGCCCACCTGATCGACATCAACTTCGGCTGTCCGGTGAAGAAGGTGGCGGTCGGCCAGGCGGCGGGATCGGCGCTGATGCGCGACGAAATCGGCGCCGCCGCGATCCTTCAGGCCACCGTCAAGGCCGTCTCGGTTCCAGTCACGTTGAAGATGCGGATGGGCTGGGACCACACGACCCTGAATGCACCGAAACTGGCGCAAATCGCCCAGGATGCCGGCATCCGCATGGTCACCATCCATGGCCGCACGCGGCAGCAATTCTACACCGGCACCGCCGACTGGGCGTTCGTGCGCCAGGTCAAGCAAGCCGTCACCATCCCGGTCATCGTCAACGGCGACATCCTGACCGAGGACGATGCCGCCATGGCCCTCACCCAATCCGGCGCCGACGGCGTGATGATCGGGCGCGGCTGCTACGGCCGCCCCTGGTTCCTGGCCCAGGTCGCGCACTTCCTGCGCACCGGCCACCGCCTGCCAGACCCTTCCCTGGCCAGCCAAAAATCGATCCTGCTCGGGCATTACCACGCGATGCTGGGCCACTTCGGCACCGGCCCGGGGGTCCGCCTCGGCCGCAAGCACCTGTCCTGGTATTCGCGCGGCCTGACCGGTTCGGCGGAATTTCGGGCAACGATGAACCGCCTGTCGGAGGCGGACCAGGTGCTGGCGCTGATCGACCGCTTCTATGACCCGCTGATCGCGCGCGGGGCGATGCGAACGGCCTTGGAGCAGGACGACGAAATGACAGCCGAGGCGGCATGAACAACGTCGTCGCCCGCGCATCCCGGCTGCTGGTGGGCCGGGGCCGGTCCGCCGACCCGCCCCCCCGGACGGCGGATGCCGCCGCGATCCTGGGCAGCTTGCCGGTGCCGGTTTTTCTGCTCGACGCGGACAACCGGTTTCGCCATGTCAACCACGCGGCGGAGCAGTTCCTCGGCATCTCGTCGGCCGGTCTGGCACAGCTTCGGCTGGATGACCTGCTGCCGCCGGACAACCCGTTGTTCATGCTCATCGCGCACGTCCGCCACACCGAAGCGACCATTTCCGACCATGACCTGAACCTGGAAAGCCCGCGCCTGCACAAGCGGGGAATCACCGTACAGGGATCCCCGTTGTCGGAAGAACCGGGGGCGGTTCTGCTGGTCATGCAGGATGCCTCGGCGGCCCGCTCCCTGGACCGCCAGCTCGCGTTCCGCGGCGCCGCCCGCAGCGTGACCGGCATGGCCGCGATCCTGGCGCATGAGGTGAAGAACCCGCTGTCCGGCATTCGCGGCGCGGCGCAGTTGCTGGAAGCCAGCGTCGGCCCGGCGGACCGGGAACTGGCCGAACTGATCCGCGAAGAAGCCGACCGGATCCGCGACCTGGTGGACCGGATGGAGGCGTTCGGTGACGAGCCGATCGCCCGAACGGCGGTGAATATCCACCGCGTGCTGGAGCATGTGCGCAAGCTGGCGCACTCCGGTTTCGCCGCTCATATCCGCTTCCAGGAACACTACGATCCGTCGCTGCCTCCGGTCTGGGCCAATCGCGATCAACTGATCCAGGTGGTGCTGAACCTGGTCAAGAACGCGGCCGAGGCGGTGACGCAGGACCGTGTGCCGCACCCCGAAATCGTGCTGACCACCGGGTTTCAGCAGGGCATGCGGGTGGCCATTCCGGGCAGCAACGAACGGCTCGATTTGCCGTTGTTCGTCAGCGTGCGTGATAACGGCCCCGGCATACCCGATGACATCAGGCCGCATCTGTTCGAACCGTTTGTAACCACTAAATCCTCCGGCACCGGCCTTGGCCTGTCGCTGGTCGCCAAGATCGTCGGCGACCATGGCGGCCTGATCGAGGTCGATAGCCGGCCGGGCCGCACCGAATTCCGGCTGCATTTGCCTGTCGTCACCGAGAAAGACGCCGACCAATGACCCTGCCCACCGTTCTTATCGCCGATGACGACCGCTCTATCCGCACCGTCCTGACCCAGGCGCTGGGGCGCGCCGGCTATCAGGTGCGCAGCACCGGCACCGCCGCGACGCTATGGCGCTGGGTGGAGGACGGTGAGGGCGATCTGGTGATCACCGACGTGGTCATGCCGGACGAAAATGGCCTCGACCTGATCCCCCGCATCAAGCGGATTCGCCCGGAATTGCGGGTGATCGTCATGAGCGCTCAATCGACGCTGATGACCGCCGTGAAGGCCACCCAGCGCGGCGCTTTCGAGTATCTGCCCAAACCGTTCGACCTGCGCGAACTCTTGTCCGTGGTAGGCCGAGCGCTGGCGGTTCCGACCGGAGCGACGTTCAGCCCGCCCGAGGCGAAGGACACCGACGAACGCCTGCCGCTGATCGGCCGGAGTCCGTCGATGCAGGAAATCTACCGCACCATCGCCCGGCTCACGACCGCCGACCTGACGGTGATGATCAATGGCGAATCGGGCACCGGCAAGGAACTCGTGGCCAGGGCGTTGCACGATTACGGAAAACGCAAGGCCGGCGCCTTCGTTGCCATCAACATGGCCGCCATTCCACGCGAACTGATCGAAAGCGAACTCTTTGGCCACGAACGCGGCGCGTTCACCGGCGCGACCAACCGATCCCAGGGGCGATTCGAGCAAGCCAATGGCGGCACGCTGTTTCTGGACGAGATCGGCGACATGCCCCCCGAAGCCCAGACCCGCCTGCTGCGCGTGCTGCAAGAAGGAGAATTCACCAGTGTCGGCGGCCGCCAGCCGATCAAGGCGAACGTGCGCATCATCGCCGCGACCCACCGCGACCTGCGCACCGCGATTCGCCAAGGTCTCTTTCGCGAAGACCTGTTCTATCGCCTGAACGTGGTGCCGATCCGCCTGCCGCCGCTGCGCGAGCGCGTGGAGGACATCGCATTGCTGGCTCGGCACTTCCTGGAACGCGCCAAGGAAGACGGTCTGCCAACCAAGAGCCTGGATCAGGGCGCGGTTGACCGGCTGAAACAACATGGCTGGCCCGGTAACGTGCGCGAACTGGAAAACCTGATGCGGCGTCTGGCGGCGCTCTGCCCGGATGAGATCATCAGTGCCGATGTGATCGAGGCTGAACTCGCCGAACCCCTGCCGGCATTGGGGCCGGCCACGGCGGCGGCGCAGCAGGATAACGGCCCGGAAACCCTGTCCAGCGCCGTGGAGCGGCACATCAAGGAGTTCCTGGCCGCGCATAACGACGGCATGGGTGTCACCGACGTGTACGATAAAATCATCGCCGAGGTGGAACGGCCGCTGATTCGCCTGACCCTCGCCGCCACCCGTGGCAACCAGATCAAAGCCGCCTCCATGCTTGGTCTCAACCGCAACACGTTGCGGAAAAAAATTCGCGATCTGGAAATCCCGGTTGTGCGCGGACTGATGTAATGATCGCGTCCGGCCCCTTATCAGGCTCGCCGACAGGGTGCGCCGAGCCGTTGTCGCAGCCCGTTTTGGCGTGGCTGGTCCGGGCCATAACGGAAATTTGGGTGCCGGCAGCAACACCGGTCGATCGCACATGGCAGACGACATGAACGTCTCGTTACGGACTATCAACCTGACCGGAACCCTGGCGCGCGACGTCATTTCCGAACCACGATTGTCGCGTGCCGGCCAGTTGGCCGATATCATGCTGGGTAAAGGCGTGACGCTGCTGCTGACCACACTGGCGCTGATGGTCGGGCTGGCGACATTCATCATCCTCGCTCGCGGCTCCCCGCTGGGCTGGAGGCCGGGGGTTGGGGTCACGTTGGTGCTGGCCAACCTGTCGGTGCTGTTGCTGCTGGGGGCGGTCCTGGCCGGACGACTAACCCGGGTGTGGGTGGAACGGCGGCGCGGATCGGCCGGTTCCAAACTGCATGTGCGGCTGGTGTTCCTGTTCAGCGGCGTCGCCGTGGCGCCCACCATCGTCGTCGCCTGCTTCGCCGTGGCGTTCTTCCATTTTGGCATCTCCTCCTGGTTCAATGAGCCGGTGCGCGTCTCGCTGGAGGAATCGCTGCTGGTTTCGCGCGGCTATGTGGAGGAGCATCGCAACACGATCCGAACGGTGGCGCTGGAGATGGCCAACGACCTGGCGCGCGCCGGACGATTCCTGTCGGCCGATCCCACCGTGTTCGCAGAAGTGCTGGATACCCAGACCACGCTGCGCGGCCTGACCGAAGCGGTGATCTATGAGCCCGTCACCGGACAGGTGCTGGCCGCGGCCGGTATCTTTGTGGGTATGGGGGTGGAGCCGCCCTCCCAGGAAATTACCCAGCAGGCGATGAACGGCGATGTGGCGGTGCTGAACGCCGGCGACGGGACACGGGTGCGCGCGGTGGTGCGGCTGGAATCGACTCCGCCGCTGATGCTGATGATTGGCAGGCCGATCGATCCGACCATCCTGGGCTACATGCAGCGCACCGAACAGGCGGTGTCCGAATACCAGCGGCTGGATGAAAACCGCTCCTGGCTGCAGATCGCGTTCGCCTGGATCTTCGCCATCGTGGCGCTTCTGGTGCTGCTGGCCGCCGGACTGATCGGGTTGATCATCGCCAACCAGATCGCGCGTCCCGTCGGCATGCTGATCAACGCCGCCGAACGGGTGCGCAGCGGCGATCTCAACGTGCGCGTGCTGGAAGCCGCGACCGGCGATGAACTGGCCGGATTGTCGCGCGCGTTCAACCGGATGACCGGGCAGCTCGCGGCGCAGCGAACCGAATTGATGGAGGCTTACAGCCAGATCGATGAACGGCGGCGGTTTACCGAGACGGTTTTGGCAGGTGTTTCGGCCGGGGTCATCGGGTTGGATGTTCAGGGCCGTATCGAACTGCCGAACCGCACCGCCGACGAATTGCTGGGGCTGGACCTGCTGGCGGCGATCGGCCACAAGCTGGCCGAAATCGTGCCCGAATTTGCCACCTTGTTCGCCGAGGTGGCCGCATCGCCGGACAAGGCCAGGACGGCGGAAATCCAGACCGGACCGTCCAGTCACCGGCGTATCCTGCTGGTACGGATCGGCGCGGAATTGTCGGGCGGGCGAACCGACGGCTTCGTGGTCACCTTCGACGACATCACCGAGTTGCAGTCGGCTCAGCGCAAGGCGGCCTGGGCCGACGTCGCCCGGCGTATCGCGCATGAGATCAAGAATCCGCTGACCCCGATCCAGCTTTCGGCGGAACGGCTGAAGCGCCGTTTCACCAAGGAAATCCAATCCGACCCCGATACATTCGTGCAGTGTGCCGACACCATCATCCGCCATGTCGGGGATATCGGGCGCATGGTCGATGAATTCTCGGCGTTTGCCCGCATGCCGCATCCGGTGATCAAGCCCGAGGACGTCGGCCGCATCGCCCGCGAAGCGCTGGTGCTGCAAAAGACCGCGAGGCCCGGCATCCGATGGGTCACCGACATTCCCGAACGCGGGCCCGTGGTGCCCTGCGACCGGCGGATGCTGCGCCAGGCGCTGACAAATTTGTTGCAGAATGCTACCGACGCGGTGGCGATGCGCGACGGCGCTGGCCATATCGCCCTGATGGTGCAAAACCTGTCCGGCGAGGTGCGAATCATCGTCGCGGATGACGGAGTCG
>JAYUEJ010000273.1:0-2000 GCA_043739265.1 Rhodopila sp.
AACATGTTACGCACAACGATCGCCGGCAGCCTGCCGAAGCCGGAATGGCTGGCCGAACCGAACAAGCTGTGGGCGGCCTGGAAGCCGACCGGCGAGGCACTGGCCGCGGCGAAACGCGACGCCACGCTGCTGTGGCTGAAGCGGCAGGAAGACGCCGGCATCGACATCGTCACCGACGGTGAACAGTCGCGCCAACACTTCGTGCATGGGTTCCTGGAGCGGGTTGAAGGCATCGACTTCGACAACAAGGTCGAGATGGGAATTCGTAACGATCGCTACAAGGCGATGGTGCCGACCGTCACCGGCGCGCTCCGCCTCACCGATCGCGTTCACGCCACCGAGGCTCGGTTTTCTCGCGCGCACACCAAGAGAAAACTGAAATTCACCCTTCCCGGGCCAATGACGCTTGTCGATACAATCGCCGATACGTATTACGGCGACAAGGCTGCCCTGGCGATGGCGTTCGCCGATCTGCTGAACCAGGAAGCGAGGGCGCTGGAAGCCGATGGCGTCGATACCATCCAGTTCGATGAACCCGCCTTCAACGTCTATATGGACGACGTCGCCACCTGGGGCATGACCGCGCTGGAACGCGCCGCCGCGGGGCTGCGCTGCACTACCGCCGTGCATATCTGTTACGGTTACGGCATTCAGGCGAACATCGACTGGAAAGACTCACTCGGCGCCGAATGGAGCCAGTATGAGCAGACTTTCCCAATACTTGCATCCAGTTCGATCGATCAGGTGTCGTTGGAATGCCGCAACGCCCGCGTGCCGATGCGGCTGTTGAAACTACTGGAAGGCAAGGATGTGCTGGTCGGCGTGATCGATGTGGCAACGGATGCGGTGGAGACTCCCGAACAGGTCGCCGCGGTGATCGAGGCGGCACTGGCGTTCGTGCCCGCCGAACATCTGTTCCCCTGCACCAATTGCGGGATGGCACCGATGTCGGGCGACGTGGCGGCGGCGAAGCTGGTGGCGCTGGGTCAGGGCGCCGAACTGATGCGGAAGCGGCTGCGCCTGTAGCGTCCCGGGGTTCGATGTCTGTGCGAGAAGCGACGCGAAGCGGCAGGAAAGTTTCATTTATGGCGGGTCGGGTACTCCGGTGTTGAACTGACTGGACTCTGGAGGTCTTTTGAAACGGTTTCGATCTGTGATTTGCCGGACTCCGGTAGCAGAAAATCGGAGGTTTCGATGCTTTGACGGCTTGCAGATCGTATTCGCGGGATCTTCGGGGGCGGGTTTTCGCGATAGCGGAGACATGGGGCAACTGCTGTCGTCACGACTGGTATTTCCAGTCAGCCTGACACTGTGCTTACGGGCGAAGTCTGGCGGGTGTTTTGACTGATCCTTTCGACGCAGAGGCCGCAGAGGTGCAGAGGTCGCAGAGAAAAATTCCCATGCACGCCGCGGAAAAAACCGGCCGATGTATTGTCTCGGCCGGCACCACTGTATATAGATTACCGCGTCAGCATGGTTGCAGTGATTTTGGCGGCAGACCCTGGCCACTATTCTCAGCGAACCCCGCGAACTCCGCGTTGAACGATAAGCCGCGAGCGGCACCGACAAAAGCGATGAAATGCCAGCCGGCATCAAGGAGAACTTTGCCTCGTCACCTTCCCTTGGGAGGGCTGGTCCATGGCACCCGGCTGACTCAGCGTTTCCAGTTCGTTCAACACCGGAGGACCCGCCCCGTTATGGATGAAACTGGCCAGCCACACGACGTCGCCAGTCTCTCTTCCGTGGTCGTTTCTGTCTCGAGCGAAAATGCTTTAGGTCAGTTCCAGTTCCTTGTAGCCCTGCGCCGCCACCTCGTCGCACCATGCGCGATAGGCTGGGGCGCTGCCGCTGTAGCGGCTGATGACCCGGACCTGTTTGCCGTCCACGTTGGTGTTCACGCCGGTCATCCAGGAGTTGACCTCGTTGGACAAAAGCCCAACGCCGAGCGACCTGACGTGATCGGTCCAGGCCTTCACCCCGGCGTCGGTGGCCTTGAGGCG
>JAYUEJ010000274.1:0-2000 GCA_043739265.1 Rhodopila sp.
TCGCCCAGGGCTGCGATCACGTCGCGATAGAGCGCTTCATCGCAGAGCAGCGCGGGAATGAAGATGGCCTGTGTCATCACGCCAGCTTCTCGGCCGTGATTCCAACCTTGTCGCCGGCTTCCTCCATCGCGATGCCTCGGCCGGCGTTCAGTATAGTCTCTACGTCTGCTTCCAGGCGGGCACGTATCGCGAGCTTCGTCATGGCGTTCTCCTTACGGTTAAGGGTGGTTAAGTAATACTGTGGCTTCAGCGAGCAAATCCACGATCGCCGCCGCCGGCATTCCGGCCTTGCGCAGCATCGTCGCGCCCACGGCGCCTGAGAGCAGGGCGCCGGTTCGGCGCTCCGCCAGATCGGGTTGGAATCCCATGCGTATCAATAGCGCTGTCACCAGCGATGCAACGCGCCCGATGTGTGTGCGCGCGAGTTCAACCAGCTCCGGGTCGTGCGGCGCCAGCTCTGTAACCGAATTGACGAACAGGCAGCCACGGTCGCCACCGAGCGGATCGGCGATGGCGTCGATAATGGCGCGAACCGCGGCGGAAGGATCGGGTTGGGCTTCCGTGACCGCCACGAAATCCGCAAACTTCTCGTCGGCGTAGCGACGCACGGCCGCCATCAGCACCGCGTGTTTCGAACCGAAGCACGCATAGAAACTCGAACGACCGAGGCCCATCGCGGCAGTCAGGTCGGTTAGCGAGGTCGCCTCATAGCCTTGGCGCCAGAACACGACCAGCGCCGCCTGGAGAGCGTCCTCAGGCACGAAACCACGGGGGCGGCCGGCTGGTAAGGAGGTTTCGTGACTCGACATGCCGTCTATTATGGACTAATCAGTCCGGAATACAACCCTCAAGAGGACCACCATGACCGGACAGACATCCGCCTTCGAACTTTATGCCTATTGGCGCAGTTCGGCGACCTACCGTGTGCGGGTGGCGTTGAATCTGAAAGGCCTTTCGGCGCAGGAGCATACCATCGATCTCGATGCCGGCGAGCAGCGCGGCGAGGACTTCCTGAAGATCAATCCCCTGGGTGCGATCCCCGCCTTGATCGTACCAGGCCAGGCGCCACTGACTCAGTCACTGGCAATCCTGGAATTTCTCAATGAGACCGTGCCCCAACCGCCGCTTCTTCCCACCGACCCGCACGGCCGCGCCCGGGTGCGTTCGATCGCTTCGGGGTTGGCGGCGGACACGCATCCACTGATCGTGCCGCGGGTGAAGCGATACCTGACAACGACGGGCGGTTTCGACGATGCGGCCTGGCGGGCGTGGCAGATCCAATGGTTCACCACGGGACTACAGGCGCTGGAGAAGCGGTTGGCGACCGAGGCCGGCACCGGGGTGTATTGCCATGGCGATTCAGTAACAATCGCTGATATCCTGCTGGCCAGCATCATCGCGGTGATGCGGGTGTTCAAGATTTCGGTCGCCGATATCCCAACGGTCGATCGCATCATGGCGTTATGCGAGGCGCACCCGGCGTTTGCCAAGGCAGACCCGTTCAGACAAGTGGGTGCCCCACCGCGCTGACCGGTATTCCCCCACCGGACCTGCCACCTACCTCGGACGTCAGTCCAGCCACGACCGCGACTGGGCAACGGCGCCCTTGAGCCACAAAATGTCAAAGCCCCCCAGCAAACGGTATCCTTTGGCGATCCGCGCCCGGGTCATTTCTTTCGTGAAGCCCACGCCACCGAGTGGGATGTTCGCCTTCAAGACGGCATCCTCGATCCGCTTCGTCGCTTCCAGCATCTTCGGATGCTCGAGCTGTCCGGAAACTCCCAGTTCGGTCGAAAGATCGAACGGCGCGAGGATAACGCAGTCGATCCCCTCGACGGCGCAGATCGCGTCGATGTTTTCGACTGCGTCCCGGGTTTCCAGCAGCAGCATGCAAACCGTCTGCTGACCGGGGCCAGCCAGATAGTCGAACAAAGGCGTCCCCCACCGGGAATGCGCGACAAACGGACCCCAGCCGCGCTTTCCCGCCGGTGGATAGCGCA
>JAYUEJ010000275.1:0-1999 GCA_043739265.1 Rhodopila sp.
GCCGGCTGAGCGTCAGAGTCACTTTGACGCCGTCATCGGGGATCACAAGCATATCCGGCGGCGGCAGCGTATCGGCAACCCGAGGGCCGATGCTGTCCATTTCGTGTTTGTCGTCAGTGTAGCGAATGTCGTCCATTGTCATAAATCCTTTTGCCCTTGGCCCAGTAACCAGCCCCGAAGATACGAATACGCTTGCCCCGATAGGTGAACCGAACCGTCATCACACCGCCGCCCGCCATGCCCAAACAAAAGAAACGGTCTTCCTCGACGCTGTGATCGAGATCGGCGAAGATAAGCCGGTTCGGATCGGTGAATGCGTGTTTGGCCTGGTGAAAACTGACCCCGTGTTTGGTTTGGTTAAAAAGATCCTTCGCCTCGTTCCATTCGAATGTGGGGGGCGCGTCGTCGGATTCCATATATAACACCATATTATCATATGGCAAGCGAAAAATCGCTGCCTTCCGGTGCTATCAGGCCCACGAATTCGATAACAAACGGTTAAGCCGGGTGAACAATCCCGAAAATATCGCGAACCGACCCATCCGCATGCAGGTAATCCGGCCCAACCGGCACCTTCCCGAAACCGCCCGGTATATCAAGGACGTAGGTCGGCCAGGCCAGGCCGGTCACGCGGCCTCGCAAGGTTTCGAGCAGCGCGCGGCCTTCCTCGATCGGCACTAAAAACCGAGCAGTGCCCGGCGCCGGGTCCAGTTGATGCAGGTAATACGGTTTGACCCGGTTCGCGATCATGGCTCGGAACAGCCCTTCCAGGGCCTCCGAACTGTCGTTGACGCCGCGCAGCAGCACCGACTGACCCAGCACTGGAATCCCCAGTGTCCGCACCCGTCGCAGTGCGACACTCGCGGCCGGGGTGAATTCGCGCGCGTGGTTGGCATGCACGACCAGCCACAGCGACCGATCGGTGTCCATCGCCGCCGCCAGGGCATCCGTCAGCCGATCCGGATCGGCGACCGGGACGCGCGAATGGATCCGGATCGTCTGGATGTGCGGCATCGCCGAAAGCGTGGCGATGATCCCACCCAACCGTCGTGGCGACAGCATCAGCGGATCGCCGCCGGTCAGGATCACCTCGGTCACCGCCGGATGGGCAGAAAACCAGGCATAGGCCGCCTGCAACTCCTGATCCGTCAGCACGCCGCCATCCGGTCCGACATGCTCGCGGCGAAAGCAGAACCGGCAATACACCGGACAAATCAGCAGCGGTTTCAGCAGCGCCCGATCCGGATAGCGATGCACCACGCCCTTTACCGGCGACAGCGCGTCATCGCCGATCGGATCGGGGCTTTCGTGGGCCGCGGTCAGCAATTCGGCCGGGTCGGGAATGAATTGCCGGCCGATCGGATCGTCGGGCGTCGTTATCAACGCCCGCATGGCCGACGAGATCGCGACCGCGTACCGCGCCTCGGTCGCTTTTGCGGCGGGCAGAGCGGCGGGCGTGATCAGCCCCGCCGCGAGCAGTGCGTCCGCGCTGCGAAGCGTCAGGTTTTCGTCAACGCGCAGCCCAGCGTTTCCATCGACTGGAACGACTTCTCTTGCGGTATCGTCGCCACCGGATTGAACTGATCCCATTCGCCCTTCGACTCAGCCGGAGATTTCGCCTGCCACACCCGGGTGGCATGGATGAACTTGCCATCCGCCCGCACGTATCCGGTTCCATACAACGGATCGGCCACCGGCAAAGCTTTCATCTGCGCCACCGCGGCGCGGCCGCTGGCTTTTGCCTTGTCCGGTCCCATCGCCGCGACGGCCTTCAGATAGTGCCACACCGCCGAATAGCATCCGGCATGGAAGTAATCCGGAACCGCATTGTGGTAGCGCGGCGCAAAGCGTTTTGCAAAGGCACGGGTGTCGTCGTTGGTATCCCAGTAGAACGGCATGGCACCAACGATGCCCTGGGTGGATTCCAGGCCGACCGCGTGGGCGATGTAATCCTGGAACGCCAAAGCCGCGATTTTAACGCCGGTCCGCATCAGGCCGA
>JAYUEJ010000276.1:0-6070 GCA_043739265.1 Rhodopila sp.
TTTAGGCGCACGTCAGCAGTATTGAGTAGCCGAGAACCTGGTCAGGCGTATCCGGGCCACGACGACCAGGTAAACAGAGGGAAACGGATGGCGCCCTGCAAATGGCGCCATCCTGAAGCGATTACCTCAGCCGATCATCAACCGCGAGCGGTCTCCAGATCGGGCTGTTGATAGTAGGGCCGCTCGCCGAGTGCCGTTACTCGTTCCCAGAACGCCTGTCCGCTGGCGCTGCCGACTGTTTCGAATTCAGCCGCCTGTCGCCACATGTTCCAGGAGTCTGGATGCAGCCGGCTTGCCTCGGTCAGATGGGTCACCCCTTCGGCGGTCTTACCCAGCCGGCGCAGCGCGACGCCCAGGCGGAAATGCGCGTGCGCCAACGCGATCTCCGGCGTGACGGAAGGCAGGGCCGCGCGGGCGGCGGCTTCCTCCAAGGCGTACCGGCCGGTTAGCACCCAATCGCGCACCGCATCCATATAGCGGGCCCGAGCGGCGTTTCGCTGCGACAGGAGTTCTGGCGTCATGGTGCCGGTCGCGTGGTCCCGTTGACGAAAATGGTCGGTGGAGCCGGTGGTTTCCGGGCCGCGCACGATCCGTCCCGCCTCATCGATCCAAACGCACTGGGGCACATTCACCATGCCGTAAAGCGAGGCGAGGCGATGGTCCTGATCGATCAGGCACCAATAGTTTGGCGCGGCCTGCTCAATCCACGGACGCGCGGCCTGAGCGCCAAGGCCTTCCTCGGCCACGGCGACGATCATGAAGTTTTCTGCTTTCAGGCTGTCGAACAATGTCTGCCACACGGGCAAGTCAAAGCGACACCCTCACCAGGAGGCCCAGGTGGTGAGCAGAACTTTCTTGCCGCGCAACGTGGACAGCGAATGCGGCACACCGGCAAGATCCGGCAGGGTGATGTCCGGTGCGTCCAGCCCGACCAGAGAGGCCTTGCGTTCCTCGGCGCCTGAGCCGAGCACCCAGATTTCCTTGGCCGCGTCCGACAACAGGGGATTGCCGAGATGGCGCCAGAAGGCCGCGAGATCGATGCGGTTGTCGCTGGTAACGGCGCTTCGCAGCGGCACGCAGACCGAGCCGCGGCACATGCCTTCGGGCTTGAGTGCCCACCCGGTGATGCGTTCGACGTCGTCGGGCTTCAGATGCAGGTCTGGGGATGTTTCGACGTCAAACGTGCCGTTATCCGTCAGGATAGTGGTCATCATCGGCTCCTGTGCGATTAGATACGAGACTCTGTTCTCGGGGTCTGGCGGAGTCAAGCGGGGGCCGCCGCCAAGAGAGAAATCTGCAAACGGGCACTTGTGGTCTCATTGGGCCAGGGTCGCGGATTGTCCGTGTCAGCGGTTGGGAGTGGACCGCTCGTCTGGCAGGGACGGCGGCGCCGCTCTCGACGCGGTCTCAATCGTTCCGCAGATGTACGGTACGGCCGGCGATCTGTTCCACACGAGGGTAGCTGGTCTCGATGGCGCGGTTGACTTCCGGCGTGTAGCGAGAGTCGAATGTAGGCGTCCCAGAACGCCCGGTGGTCACGATCATGGCGAATGCATGGGCCTCTATCCGGTCAATGATCAGCCGTTGGTCCCATCGGCCCTGGCTCGCCAACTCGGCGAAAATTGCTGGTTCCCACGGAACCTCTTTTCCGGCTCGCAACAGTAGCACCATATCATCGGACAGGACCGGTCCTTGCGTGTTGGCGATCCGCGACCGAAGTGAGTCCAGCGCCTCAATATAGGCGGGCGTGAGGTTACGATATTCACCGCCCGACGTGGACATGACAATCATCTGTAAAGCCAAGAGCCATCCAAGCGACATTGCAAGCAATGGATGAGCGATTTTTTGCCCTTCCGGCGTGGTGCGTGCGAAATATGAGATCATTCGATCCGTGTTCGAAGCGACAAAAGTGCCGATGACCACACTCCAGACGCACATGGCTTCGATCAGATAATTGTCGCTTGCGCCGGATTTGCCGATGGTCGCGATCATGGCTGTCGTAACGATCAGATAGAGCGTTATGACGAGCGTGAGCCGGACGGCGATACTTCCGGCGATGTCACGTTTGAAAGAGTCCAGGTTTTGCCAACGCCGCTCGCCGGCCAGGCGGCGCCACAAGCTGCTTATCCCGATGATCGTTATCAGCAGAAAGGCCGCATGATGCCATTCCTGGAGAATGCCGTCTATTACCGCACTGAACTGATAACGATTCACGTTGTAGAGCACGGTATGGCGCAGAAAACCGCCGCCGGTGTATTCATTCAACAGCAGGAGCAGGGCCAGACCCGCGAGTATCACGGCGCCGGAGGCAGCCAGTGTCCGGCGCCGGTCGATGATCAACATGACCGGAAAGGTCGCCATCGGTGCGGCGATCGAGGTTTGCTTGGTAAACATCGCCAGCAAGAACAAGAATGCGCCGACGTACAGGCGCCACGGGCGGCCGGCCGGCGTTACGGCACACCAAACCGCAACGAAGCTCAGGGCGACCGCCAGCATGTCCACCCGCATGAGCAATGACCACACCGCAACGGGTTCGTAACAGAATACGGTCAGGCCGGCGATCGCCGAACCGGTCAGTTTCGCGGCGCGTCCAATGCTTTCGGGGGTGGCGAGAAACACCAATCGCGCAACCACGCCGCCGACAACGAATGCGGCAATGACCGAGACCGAACGGCCCGCTGCAAGCATATCGAATCCCGTTGCGGCGAGAGCCCGCACCACCAGATGATAAACCGGTGGATAGTGGAACACGATGAACGGAAACCGGGTGATGTCGCCATACATCCGTGGGCCGGGAATGAGCAGCGCCTGCTGCCAGACGATGCCCTCGCCGTAGTCCAGTCCAAACTTGTATCGGACCGACCCGATCGCGTGCCAGATATAGTCCAGAAAGTGCCAGCCTAGCCTGGCCGCGACCACGAGACATGCGGCCAGGAGCACAAGACGCACCGACCGGCTGACAGGCCTGTCCGTCAGGTGGCCACGGGCCATCGCGATCACCGGCGCGGCGTGGCGCGAATGAACATCTGTTTGCCCAAGGGCTTGATTGGTGACGCGAGATACGCGGCGATCAACCATGGCGACACGGGCATCCGGGATTTGACGGTCAAAGGGAGAAAACGCGGCACGACCCGGGTAACCTCGTAGCCATTCGCCGTGAGGAAATCGACCAGACTGACATGCGAGTAGATCGCGACGTGGGTGTAATCATCAAAATATTCGCGTGAGGCATACCGGTAATTTGGCTGCAGGATATTGAGTGTGCCGCGGGCGGAAAGTTTTGGACGCAGGCTGTCCAGGACGCGGGCGAACGTCTCTTGCGGAATGTGCTCGAACAGATTGCTGGCAAACGCAAAATCGACCGAGCGATCCGCCAGGACGTCGAGGTCGGTTACCGGAGCGACGATGGCCTCGACACCAGGGGCGAGATGGCGCGGAAAATCCGGCCACACGTCCAGGGCGATGCGCCGCTTTGCCACGACATGATTGATGAAGTTGCCATACCCGGCCCCAAGATCCAGCACGCAGCCGTCAGCCGGGACCAGCCGGCTGAAATAGAACCGCCAAAGCGCCTGCCAAACGACGTCCCGCCTGGCATCGGGAGTCAGGCGGGAATCATGGTAGCTCATGGACGGCGCCTGGACGGCCGCCAACCGAAAACGATGCCGGTCATCATGCGCAGACCGACATGCATGGCGCGTCCGTTGCTGGTGTTGCCACCTTTGCTGATGCCCACGCGCGGGTGAAACGTCACCGGACACTCCACGACCGTATAACCCTCGGCCAGAGCCATATCGAGAAAATAGGCATTGAACTCAAGATTGACCCTGGGATCGAGCGCCGGCAACAGGTCGCAAAGCGCCTCGCGGCGACAGAGTTTGTAGGTGGTGCCGACATCGGTAAGGGTGCATCGGCCAAGGTGCTTCGCCTCCAGCAGTTTGCCGACGAAAAGGTTGCCATAATACATAAAGGTGCTGAGTTGCGTTGTATATTGCCGCAACGGTTCCACGGTCCGGGTGCCGTTTATGATCTCGGCGTGCGGCGCGTACGCCAGGAGTTTGTCCAAATCGTAGGCGCGGAACGTGCGATCGCCCTCGCACAGAACGATCAGGTCGGTGTCGTCGTGCCTGATCGCTTCGGTCAGGCAGCGATGGACGCAGTGCCCGTAGCCCTGAGCAGTCTCGTTGAAGGTTATGGCGCCGGCAGCCTTCGCCCGCTCAAACGTGGCATCGCTGCTGTTGTTGCTCACGACGATAACGTTCCGAACCAATGGATGGTTGAGAAAGTCCTGGACGGACTCGGCGATGCTCAGCTCATCGTTGTAGGCGGTCAACGCGACCGTGACAGCGCGGTTCGGTATCGGATCGTATCGTACTGCGTCATTGCGCCTTTTGCCGGGAAACAGGACGAAGAGATCGGTCAATGCCAATCCGAAGCCAACCATGATCGGTACGCCACTGTACCAGACGATCCATTCGTTAAGTGGCAACAATGCGTGATTAAGGTCGAGGAGATAGCGCGGAAAAACCATCACGACACCGATCAGATGCATGCCAAGTCCGACGCAGACGCAGATGACGCCCCACAGCAAAAGCGGCCGATGTTTCGTCCGATTCCGGGTCACCTTATTGGCATCAGAGGCAACGGTATAGCTCACGGCGGCACTGCGTTGCATATCCATTCCATTTGGTCATCACATCGATGATGTTGTCACGGTTGACCTGCCAACAACCTTATTTCAGCTAATAAATGTTGCAAGACAAGTTCTTTCTCGGTCGGGCGAGGGATCGCCGCAGGTTTCGTTCGTCACAATGGCAAGAACGGGGCAACGACGATAGCGGGACCGACGCGCCTCAGGCGCGCCGGCCAAAACGAGCGCGAATATGGAAAACGGCGCGTTCTCATGACCCAGCCACCTCCGCCACATGTTCCGCCGTGAAGCCGAAATACTTCATGACCGCTGGACCCGGCGCCGACTCGCCGAACCGGTCGAGGCCGACGACCGCGCCCTCCAGCCCGACATACTTGTACCAGGACTGCGTGCTGCCAGCCTCGATCGCCACGCGCCTGATCCCCGGCGGCAGCACCCGATCCCGCCACGCCTTGTCCTGCCGATCGAATACATCCGAACACGGCATCGACACGACCCTGGCCTTGACGCCGCGCGCCGCCAGCAGATCGCGGGCCGCCGTGGTGATCGCCATTTCCGACCCTGTCGCGATCAACACTACGTCCGGCGTGCCGTCGGTGTCGGCCAGGATGTAGCCGCCGCGCGCGACCAGAGCCGCCCGTTCCATGCCGCCACCGTGCTGCGGGCAATTCTGCCGCGACAACAGCAATGCGCTGGGTCCATCCGCGCGTTCCAGCGCGCACCGCCATGCCATCGCGGTTTCCAGCATGTCGCACGGCCGCCACACGTCCAGGCCGGGGATCAGGCGCAACGATGCGGCGTGTTCGACCGGTTGGTGGGTCGGGCCGTCCTCGCCCAGGCCGATGCTGTCGTGAGTCAGCACGTAGATCGACCGCAATTTCATCAGTGCTGCCAAACGGATGGCGTTGCGGGCGTAGTCGGCGAACACCAGGAAAGTGCCGCCGAAGGGTATGAACCCGCCGTGCAACGCGATGCCGCTCATCATCGCGGCCATGCCGAATTCGCGCACGCCGTAATTGATATGGCGGCCGCCGATTTTGAGGCCGCTGCCGTCCGCGGCGTCGGTCTGCACAACCTCACCGTGGTCGTCGAAGCGCAGGCCGGGCGTCGACTTGGTGTTGGTCAGGTTGGAGCCGGTCAGATCCGCCGAGCCGCCGAGCAGTTCGGGCAGGCCCGCGGTGAAGGATTCAAGCGCCAACTGCGAGGCTTTGCGCGAGGCGACGGTTTCGGCTTTGGTGTGCGCACCAATCACGGTGTCCACGGCAAGTTGCGCAAAACTCTTCGGCAACTCGCCCTTCATGCGGCGCACAAACTCTGCAGCCAACTCAGGGTGGGCCGATTTGTAAGCGGCAAACTTGGCGTCCCAGTCGCCCTCCAGCACCAGGCCCTTGGCTTTGGCGTCCCAATCGTCATAGGTTT
>JAYUEJ010000277.1:0-1997 GCA_043739265.1 Rhodopila sp.
CATTGGAAATTTCCTAAGTGCCGTATCACAGGGCAATCGGGTGAACAAACCAGGTTGAATCGCCAAAACGCCAAGACGCCACGAAGGGCTGATGAATGAGCATCGGGCCGGCCCGGGGATTTGTTGAAGCCGGCTATGCCGCGGTGTTCGACGGTTAACACGGTATCCTGGGGGTTTCCCTGGCGCCTTGGCGACCAGGCGCTTCAACGCCCTGGTTCACCCGGTTGCCCCGAGACTTCATCCGAGGGCCGCTTTGTTCCGGTTCATCCGGACTTAGGCTGGCTGTCCGCCGCACCGGACCGGTCCCGGCAACGCCCGGATGTGACGCTGACCGGAAACAGCCGAGTCGGCTGCCGAAATTGTGCCGGGCCAGGCCGAACCTGGTGCGTCCGAAACAACGGGCCTCCCATGATAAAGCGCGAGAACGCCGACAGACGGATGTCCGCCAGGGTAGAGCCGCCGGCACTGAACGAGGCTTTGCAGCGGTCGGGCAGACCGGCAGCGCACCGAACGTGACATCGCAGAACGCGACTCAATCGCGTCCGGAACTGCTGGTTGGCTTCATAAGCCATTGCGATGGCGCGGTTGGTCTGCTAGACGGCGCCGCTCGCGTTTTTGTCCAATCGTGGATTTCTGTCAGGCCCCGCGCGGTTCGCGAGGCACACGTCGTTAGAGAAGGGGCGCTGTCCCATGGCCGTACCAAAGAGAAAAACCTCCCCGTCGCGTGCCGGCATGCGCCGCAGTCACCAGGCGTTGCCGATCGAAGCGCATGCCGAATGCGGCAATTGCGGGGAACTGAAGCGGCCCCACCACGTCTGCAGCCATTGTGGCCATTACGGTGGGCGCGAAGTGGTGGCAGCCGGGAAGCCGCTGCGGGGCGCTGTCCGGGTCTGAGGCCGGGTCGCGGCGTATCTCCGCCACGCCCATGACCGGTCCGTACACACTCGCCGTCGATGCCATGGGGGGCGACAACGCCCCCGATATGGTTGTTGACGGGCTTGAATTGGCTGCCGAACGCCATCCCTCGGCGCGCTTTTTGCTGATCGGTAACGAGCCGGTGCTGACCGCGCTGCTCGGACGCCATAAGCGTGCGCGGGCGGCCTGCACGGTGCGCCATGCGTCGGCCGTCATCAGCAACGACATGAAACCGACCGCCGCGCTGCGCAGCCGCCAATCGTCCATGCGGCTGGCGATCGACGCGGTTGCATCGGGGGAAGCGTCGGGTCTGGTATCCGCCGGCAACACCGGTGCCTTGCTGGCGCTGTCGAAGATATTCATCAAATCGCTGCCCGGCATCGACCGTCCGGCGATGGCGGCGATCGGGCCGTCGGCGCGGGGCGACGTGGTGATGCTGGACCTCGGCGCCAATGTGCAGTGCAGCGTGCGGAATCTGGTGGAATTCGCCGTGATGGGCGATGTGTTCGCCCGCACCGTGCTGGGCCTGACGGCCCCCACCATCGGCCTGCTCAATGTCGGGTCGGAAGACCTGAAGGGCGACGACACCGTCCGCGAGGCGGCGGAGATCCTGCGCGCCAGCCACATCGGGCCGCAATTCCATGGCTTTATCGAAGGTCATGACATCGCCGCCGGCACCACCGACGTGATCGTCACCGACGGTTTTACCGGCAATGTGGCGCTGAAAACCGGCGAGGGCGCGCTGAAGCTGATCGGCCAGTTCCTTAAGCAGGTTTTCAGCAGTAACCTCGCCGGAAAAATCGCCTACCTCCTGGTGCGCCCGGGCATGGACCGGCTGCGGGAATGGCTCGATCCACGCCGCTATAACGGTGCCGTGATGGTCGGGCTGAATGGTGTCGTGGTGAAGTCGCATGGCGGCACCGATGCCCAGGGTTTTGCCCACGCGGTCGATGTCGCCATGGACATGGTCGTGCATCGCTTCAACGATCGTATCCGCGAGGACCTCGCGCGGATTGGGTTGGACACACGCGGGGCGGCGGAGAAAAACGGCCGTGAGCGTCAGATCGCCACCCCGGCCAACG
>JAYUEJ010000278.1:0-1993 GCA_043739265.1 Rhodopila sp.
GTTTGGGCGGTCGGCGACGATGAACCCGTTTTATACGGCGGAGATGTCGGGGTTCTTGCGGTCGCCGGAGATGGGGGATTTGGTGGTTGGGTGAGCGGAACGTGTCAACGACTTTGATACAGCCGGGTTCGGAATTTAAGCTCGGTTACGAGCGTTGATTGAGCGGCGTCGTGCTGTGCGAGTCCGGCAGCGCCTGGTGTTGGTCGGGGCCATTCGAGGATCGGCGCGTCGTCGTGCGGGGGGCCGCGTGGCGTTACGTAACGGAGCGCAGTGGAGGCAGCCCTTGTAGTACCGGGCGGCGGACACTGTCGACCCCAGTTGCGATGCCAGGACGGAGGAAGGCACGAGACGGTTCGATGATCTCGAAAGAACCATGGCCAGCATTCAGGCGGTGCTTTTTGGCGTGGACGGGTTGATCCATGCGGCGGTCGGTTTGGCGGGCGGCGTCGGCGGTTTTTTGACGAAGCGCTCGGGGTTTTCGCGGAACGCCCGATCGAGTGTGGCCTGGCGTGCGGCGTGAACGGCGTCGGTCTGGCCGTAATGCACCTGGTCCGGGGTCATCAGGCCGATGCCGGCATGGTGATGGTCCTGGTTGTACCAGTCGAAGAACGGGCGGCAGAAGCTCCTGGCGTCCTCGATGCAGCCGAAGCGTTGGGGGAAGCGTGGCTGATACTTGAGGGTCTTGAAGTGGCTCTCGGAGAACGGGTTGTCATTCGAGGTGTGCGGGCGGTTGTGCGAGCGGGTGACGCCGAGATCGGCGAGCAGCAACGCGGTCGCCTTGGCCTTCATCGGGCCGCCGCGGTCGGCATGCAGGGTGAGTTGGCCAGGCGGCACGCGGTGTTTGGCGATGGCATCGTCGAACAGCGGGCGGAACAAGGTGGCGGTTTCAGCGTCGGCGACACACCAGCCGACCACGCGGCGGCTGAAGATGTCGAGAATGACGTACAGGTAGAAGTAGTTCCACTTGGCGGGTCCCATCAGTTTGGTGATATCCCAGGACCAGACTTGGTTGGGGCGTTCGGCGAGCAGTTCGGGCTTCTGATAGGCGGGATGGCGGAGTTGCTTGCGGCGTTCCCGCACCTCGCCGTTCTGGTCCAGCATCCGATACATGGTGCGGATCGAGCAGTGGTAGACGCCCTCGTCGAGCAGACTGGCGTAGATTTCGGCCGGCGCCTGATCGGCGAAGCGTGCTGCATGCAGCAGATCGAGCACGACTTGCTGCTGTGCGGCACTCAGCGCCCGGGCCGGGGCTGGCCGCGGACGCGAGATCGCTGGCGGCGCGCTCAGCCAGGCACGCCGGCGTTGCACCGTGGCGCGCGAAACCCCGAGCGCTGCACAGGCTGCGGCGGCGGTGATGCCGCTGGCGCGGTCGAGCGCCACGACGGCGTCGGTCATGGCTCGCCGTCGCTGGATGTCAGCGGGCTGCCCAGCAGCTCGGCCACTTTTTTTTGGAGTTCGATGATCGCTTCGGCGCGTGTCAGCCGCAGCGACAGGCGGGCATTGTCTCTCTGAAGAAGGGCCAATTCGGCGGTGAGCGGGTTGGGTTTGGCGGCTTTCGGTCCGCGCCGGGCCGGCGCCAACGCACTGAATGCCCCGGCGTCGCGTTGCCGGCGCCAGTCGGTCAGGGCCGAGGAGTAGATGCCCTCGCGGCGCAGGATGGCGCCGATGCCGCCGACGGCCGCGGCGCGATCGGCATCGGCGAGGATGCGCAGCTTGTCTTGGGCGGTAAAGCTCCGCCGGCGCGGACGAGCCGACAATTCGGGTGATGCGGCGGCCGGCGCCGGCACTACCGTCGGCCTACGGCCTCCGTTCGTGCCGTCACCGGCCGCCGCATCGATCTGTCTCGGGAGCATGGGCATGACTGAGATGATCCTTCCGTGCCCTCAAGTCTAAATTCCCGGGGGGTAAATGTCTCATCATCATTGGCACGGAGGGATTTGTTCGAATAGCGATAGCGGAAGAGCGCCGTAGTCGATCCTATTTGTCTCTGAGA